>NZ_QQWV01000016.1:0-80018 GCF_003951715.1 Sphingomonas sp. ABOLH
GCATGATCTCGACCTCACGCAGCTTCCCGATGATCTCCTCAGGCTTGTGCTTCTTGGCAGGCATGCGTCGTCCCTTCCTTGATCCAGACTGTCATAGTCGATGGACCACTCAGAAGGGGGCAGCTCAATTCCCTCTCCCAACGCCGTCATCCGCGGCCTGAGGAGCACGCTGCCACCCAACAAACATACTGTCAAGCATGCACGTATGTTACAAATAGGTGTGGGCTTTTGTCGGTTTCGGATTGGACTATGTGATGTTCTCGAAGCGCCGGTTCTATCGGCGCGACCGGTCGGCAGGCACCAGTCGCCGAAACTGGTGCCTGCCAAGGTCTATTTTTACGCGATACCTGATCAGCCGGTCGTCTTGATCCGCGACCCATCCGCGTTCAGCCCAAGGTCCTTCAACAACGGACCGACCTGCGGATCGGCGCCGTTGAAGTTGCGGAACATCGTAGCGTAATCCTCGGTATGCCCCTTCGACAGGATCATGTCGCGGAAGCGCTGCCCGTTGGCGCGGGTCATCCCGCCATGTTCCTCGAACCAGTTGAACGCGTTCGCGCTCAGCATCTTCGTCCAGCTATAGGCGTAATAGCCGGCCGAATAGCCGTTGCCCCAGATGTGCAGGAAATAGGTCGAGCGATAGCGCGGCGGCACGTTGGCGATGTCGAGTCCGGTGGCGGCCAGCGCCTGTGCCTCGAACGCATCGGGGTTCTGCTTGCCCTGCACCGCACTCAGCGAATGCCAGCTCATGTCCATCTCGGCCGCGGCCAGCGCTTCGCCGAACGAATAGCCCGAATTGAACGTCGCGGCGCGCTTGATCTTGTCCACCAGCGCCTGCGGGATCACCTGCCCGGTGCGATAATTGACCGCGTAGTTCGGCAGCACCTTGGGATCGAGTGCCCAATGTTCGTTGAACTGCGACGGGAATTCGACGAAGTCGCGCGCCGTATTGGTGCCCGAGATGCTTGGATAGGTCTGGTTCGCGAACAGGCCATGCAACGCGTGGCCGAATTCGTGGAACATCGTGGTCACGTCGTCGAAGCTGATGAGCCCGGGCTGTCCCGCCGCCGGCTTGGTGAAGTTGGAGACGTTGTAGATCACCGGCTTGGTGCCGAGCAGCTTCGACTGGTTGACGAAGTTCGACATCCACGCGCCGCCATTCTTATTGTCGCGCTTCCAGAAATCGAAATACATCAGGCCGACGGACGCGCCGTTCGCTTCGTTCACTTCATAGACCATGACGTCGGGGTGATAGACCGGCAGGTCGGTGCGGCGCTTGAACGTCACGCCGTACAGCTGGTTGGCGGCATAGAAGACGCCGTCGGTCAGGACCTTGTTGATCTCGAAATAGGGCTTCAGCTCGTCCTGGTTCAGGTCGTATTTCGCCTTGCGGACCTGTTCCGAATAAAAATCCCAATCCCATGGTTTCAGTTCGAAATTGCCGCCGGTCGCCTTGATCTGCGCCTGCAGCTCCGCCGCCTCGCGACGCTGTTCGGCGGCGACCGGGGTACCCAGCTGCTGCATGAACCCCAGCGCGGTCTTCGGCGTCTTCGCCATCTGGTCCTGCAACACGTAATCGGCCCAGGTCGCAAAGCCGATCAGCTTCGCCTTCTGCGCGCGCAGCAGCGCGATATCCGCGATCGTCGCGCGCGTGTCGTTTGCATCGCCCTTCGCCGCCCGCGTCCAGCTGGCCTTGAACAGTGCCTCGCGCGTCGCCCGGTCCTTGAGAGTCGCCAGTTCGGGCTGTTGCGTCGTGTTCTGCAACGTCAGCACATATTTGCCGGCCAGCCCGCGATCCTTGGCCGCAGCGGCCGCGGCGGCGATCTCGCCCTCGGACAATCCGGCGAGCTTTGCCTTGTCGTCGACCACCAGTGCGCCAGCCTTCGCCGCCGCCAGCAGCTTTTGCTGGAACGCCGTCTCCAGCGTCGAGAGCTGACCATTGTACCGGCTGAGCGTCGCCTTGTCGGCCGGCGACAGCTGCGCACCGGCCCGGACCATCCCCTGATAGGTCAGGGTCAGCACCTGCAGCTGTTCGGCGTCGAGGCCCAGCGTCCGGCGCTGGTCGTACAGCGTCTTCACCCGCGCAAAAAGTGCCGGATCGAGGTTGATCGCATCCTGATGCGCGGCGAACACCGGCGCCAGGTCGGCCTGCGTCTGTTGCAGCGTGTCGTCGGTATTCGCCCCGACGACGCCATAGAATGCCAGGCTGGCACGTTCGAGCAGGCGTCCCGACCGCTCCATCGCGGCGATGGTGTTTTCGAACGTCGGCGCGCTACGCGCCCGGGTGATCGCATTGATCTCCGCCCGCTGTGCCGCCATCCCGGCGAGCAGCGCGGGTTTGTAATCGGTGCTCTTGATCCGGTCGAACGGCGGCGCTTCGAACGGCAAGGTGCTGGCCTTCGCGAAGGGGCTGGACGCCGGCAGCGCGGTAGCGGGCGTCGCCGAAGGCGCAGTGCCTTGCGCGAGTACCGTGGACGACATGAGCAGAAGCAAGGCGGCGGAGGCGAAATGACGCATCGAAGGTCCCATCAATCGAATATGCCCGCGGTGTGCACCCGGCGCGGCGTCGGATCAATGGGGTGGCAGGCAGTTGATGCTCCGGCTAAGGTGGATAAGCCGGTTTAGCGGCAACGGGCGCATTGGACGATAGGGCAAACGCCTGCCCATCCGGCCTCCGTGATGCTCTGAAGATTGCGACCGACGGGAGGACGCTTCGGCCCTCCCGTGGCCGGGTTCAGCGGCGACCGCGCAGGCTGTTCAGCACCGCCATGACGGCGACCCCGGCAAATGCGGCGCTGGTCCACGGCCGCGCCTTGGCGAAGTTCGTCGCCTTCTGCGTGATCGGGGCGTCGCCGGCAAAATGCTCCCGGAATGCGTCGGTCAGGCCGGTCTTGGGGTTGCTTTCGGTGACAGTCGTGGGGTCGGTCATGGAAACTCCGTCGATGCGCGAAAATGCGCGTCGTGCCGAAACGAGCGACGTGCCATAGCGCTCCCTCGCCAACGGCACGGTCGCGTCAGGTCGCGCGGATCGCGCGACCGAAGCCGGACTCCGGTCCTAGAAGTTGAACCGGATCCCGGCGCGATAGGTCCGCCCGAGCGTGTCGTAGAGCGCCGGGTTCACGTCGAGCCCGGTATTGGTCTGCGGCGACGGGGTCGGATCATTGTCCGCCACATTGTCGATCTTGCCGTACAGGACGGCATTGTCGGTAATCTTGAACGACGCGCCGAGGTCGAGATAGAATTCGCCCTTCATCTTGTTGAAATTGACCGTGTTGTAGTTGCCGGTCGAAACCGGGCAGTTCGTCTGGCAGACGACATAGTTGTTATTGAACACGCCATCCGAGAACCAGCGTTCCTGCACCGTCAACGTGAAGCGGCCGCTGTCATAGGTTTGCGTCGCCAGCCATTTCCAGTCGGGGATGGCGCCGCTGTTCGCGCCGGCATCGTCCCGCTTGGCGACGCCCGCGATCCCGGCATCGACGATGAAATCGCGGACATGGGTGCCGAGCGCCCGGACGGTGAAGTTGCCCGGCAGGCCCAGCGGCTGCCGCCATTGGTAGCTCGCCTCGAGATTGAAGCCGCTCGTCTTCCACGATGCCAGGTTGAACGGCTGGACATTGACGAAATTGCTGCCCTGCGGCCCGTCGAGCTGGAACCCGCCGCAGAAGGTCTGGTCGCCTTCGAAGCAGAAGCGCACGATCTGATCGGGCGAGAGGCTGGAGACGACGCCGCTCAGCTTGATCTGGTAGTAATCTACCGACAGGCTCAGCCCCGGCAGCCACGACGGCCGTGAATAGACGATGCCCAGTTCGGTATCGCGCGCGGTTTCAGGCTTCAGATTGGGGTTGCCGACCGTGTTCTGGAACACCTGCACCGCGACGTTGCGGAACGGATCGTTGAAGCTCGGCAGCGTGGTGACGGTCGGCGCGGCGAACAGTTCCGACAGGTTGGGCGCACGGACGTCGCGCGACGTCACCGCGCGCAACGTCAGGCCGTCGAGCGGCGTGTTCCACGTACCGCCGACCTTCCACGCCCAGATGGTCCCCGAGGTGCTGTAATCGGTCAGGCGCGCGGCGGCGTTCAGGTTGGCGCGCCCGGCGGCGTCGCTGTCGAACAGCGGCAGATCGACTTCGACGAACCCTTCGAGAACGTCGTACTTGCCGGTGCCGTTCTTATAGTTGCCGGCCGCCCAGTTGCTGCCCTGCGCCGAATTCAGCAGCGGGTCGGCGGGATAGAGGGCATTGTTCGGGCTGACCGCCGCGACTCCGGCGCCATAGGCGTCACCGCGCACCCGATAATATTCGCGGCGATATTCGCCACCGAATGCGACCGACAGCGGCCCGGCCCACAGGTCGACCGGCTGGCCGGAGAAGTTCAGGCTGACGACATCCTGCTTCAACGTCGTGCGCTGGAGCGGCCCCGCCTGCGGCATGATATAGTCGAGCGCCGCCTGGCTCGGCCGAAAATTGCCGAAGATGTTGATCGGCTGGCACCCCAGCGCGCGGGCGCGTTCGTCGGAGCAGACGATCGCGCCGTTCAGCACCACCGCATTGGTCGCGGCGACATAGCGGGGCTGGAGCACGATGCGGTCGACATCGATCGCGACCTTGGTCGTGCCGTGCTGATAATAGGCGTCATAGGTCCAGCCGGTGCCGGCCAGGTCGACCTTGCCCTTGGCGCCCACGACAAAGCGATACTGGTCGCGGTCGGTCTGGACCAGCTGGTTGGGCAGCTGCCCATTGCTCGACCCGAAGTTGAACGACGTGATCCCGGCAGCGGCACAGCGATCGCGGATCAGCTGCGGCAGGAACGGGTTGGCGCACTGCACGGTCAGATTGGGACGGTTATAGCCCGGGCTGGGCTGGTTGCTGGTCTGCACCTGCGCGATGTTGACGGTCGCATAGACCTCGTTGGTCGCGTCGAGGTCGTAGCCGATCCGGCCATAACCGTTGATCCGTTCCAGCTTGGACTTGAGCGACGCGCTCGACCCCGGCGCACCCGACAGGTCGCCACCGACGCAAAAGCTGTTGCCCGGATAGCAGTTCGACACGCGACCATTGCCCAGCGGCACGCCGCCCGAACCATAGTTGAAATTGACCGGCGTCCCGTTCGCGTCGAACGCAATCCCCTGTAGCGGGCCATTGTTGATCAGGCCGTATTTCGCGTACTGATAGGGTTGCGCGAAATCGGAATAGATGAACTGCGGCCCGGGTCCGTTGGTGATGCCGGTGTTGAGCAAGGTCGAGGCGCGATGCCAGTCGCGACGACCGGCCAGGTCGATGCCGTAATTGCCAGGCCCCACCCCGCCCTCATTATCATATTCGCCGCTGACGATCAGGTGCAGCCGGTCGCCGAACAGCGACGTGCCATAGGCGGCCTGCACCAGCGCGGTCTCGTCATCGCCATAGGTGGTGATGCTGCCCAGCACATTGGCCTTGAACCCCTTGAACCGGGTATCGGTGATGAAGTTCACCACGCCGCCGACCGCATCCGAGCCATAGGACGCCGATGCACCGCCATTGACGATGTCGACCCGCTTCACGAGCAGCTGCGGGAACATGCTGATGTCGGGCACGCCGGTGACGTTGGCACCAACGACGCGCTGCCCGTCGAGCAGGGTCAGCGTCCGGATCGGCTGCAGGCCGCGCAGCGAGAAGGAGCTGAGGCCCTGCGTCCCGCTCGACGTGCTGAACGTGCCGGTCGATGCGCCGGTCGATCCCTGCAGCGAGGGCAACTGCTGGATGGTGTTGAAGATGTTGGGCTGGGCGTTGTTGGCGATCTGCTCCTCGCCGATCACGGTGGTCGGCGTCGGCGCATTGAAGCCGTTGGCGACGATGCGGCTTCCGGTGACCACGATCTCGGACGAATCCCGGTCCTGATCGGCAGCGGGAGCCTCCTGCGGCGCAGCCGTCGCGACATTCGCACTATCCTGTGCGACGGCCGGCGATGTGCCGAGGACGAAGGCCAGTGCGAACAGGCTCGTCGCAGTTCCCAGGCGACGGTGATCCGGCGAGAAACGATACATGATCCAACCCCCAAGTTCATGGCCGGTCCGTCAACTTTTCAGCAGCAGACCGTTGAATCAGATGTAGCGGATACTGTTCGCGCTAACATCTACGACCATGGTCTTGGGTATTGGCAATCAGCTGTCGTCAGGGACGGGCAGAGTAAAGCGCATGGTGGGTCAGGATGTACAGTGTCCGCTTATCCTCTCCCCCAAACAATAGCTGGAGCGGACGGTCGGGAACGTCGATGCGGCCTACCTCGACACCTGCGGCGTCATAGACGAACACTTGCCCATTCGCGACATAGACGCGGCCATCGGGACCGGCCGCCACGCTCTCCCCGCCGCGCGGGGCGAAGGGTTTGAGGTCGCTGACCGCCCCGCCCGCGCCCAGCAAACCGCTATAGGTGCGGTTCTCCGACGCGTTGATGACGTGGATCCGGTCGCCGACCTTGCCGGTGATCCAGCCATAGGTGTCGAGCAGGTCGGAGAAACGCCAGCCGAGATGGTTGGCCGGCCCCTGCTGCCACACGCGCCAGGCGGGCAGGACCAAGCTGCCGTCCGGCGAGACATATTCGCGGGGCTTGGGTGCGGCCATGTCACGCGCGAACATTTCGGGCAGCGTCGTGAAATGGTCGCGCGCCGGATCATATTGGTCGCGGAACTCGCCATTGTTCCAGAAGCTGCCGGGCAGCGCGACGCGGGCGCTGCGTCCGCCCCGTGCAGCTGTCGGAGCGATCGGGCGAACCGCGTTCGGCGTCTTGGGATCGATCGCATAGACCGTGGTTTCGGGTCCATCCGACGACATCACCAGCAGGTCGCTCGACCCGTCCACCGCCAGATTGATCGCGTCCAGCGGCGCGTCTGCGACGACCGACAGCCGGTCCCGGTCGCTCCAGCCATGAATGCGCTGGAACTGGCGGTCGATGAAATACAGCTTGCCACTCTGGTCCACCGCGCCGCCACCGATCGAATAGAATCCGTCCGCCAGCTTGCTGACCGGCGCCATCGTCGCTGTGGTCGGGATCGTCCCGGTCGCATCGGAGATATCGAGCACCGCGAATTCGCGCTCCCGCACGCTTCCGCCGCGCGTCACGTCGGTCAGTGCATTCTCGTAAGGGAATTTGCTCGCCCGCAAATAGGTGCCGCAGCCATTGTCGTCGCAGGTCGCAAAGCCGCTTTCCGCGTTCACATGGACGTTGCGGAAGCGGATATCGGTCGACCCGTACAGCTTGACCGCCGCCGGGGCGGGCTGGATCGATCGGGTGACGCGATAGCCGTGGAAATTGGCAAACAGGATGTTGCGCGAATTGCGCACCTCCAGCGCGACGGCATTGCGGCTCTCGCCCGCTTCCTCCTCGGTCTGGGGTGCATAGAAATTCCAGTTGCGCACGCCATCGAGCACGATCTCGGCACGGGCGTGATGCTCGGCTGACATTTCGTACACATGGCCCGGCGTGCTGGTGTTCGACACGTACAGCCCGGCATGGGCATAGGTATTGGGCGTCCACAGCCCGTTGAAGGTGCCGCCGCCATTGTCGGTGACCCACAGGCTGGAAAACTGCCCGTCCCACCGCTTGGTCACATCGGCGTCGGCGGTATGGTTGGGGTTATAAGGTTCGAACCGGCTGCCATCGGCCAGCGTGGTGCCGTGCCCGCCCTGGAACTTCACATCGTCGACCAGCGAACGTTCGCCCGCCCGCCACAGCATCGCGGTCGCGCGTGGATTGACGCCGCCGGTGAACAGCCCGACGCCGCTGACGATCGCATCGCCGCCCTTCGCACTTTCGATCAGCGCCTTGGGCGAGCCGACGTCGCGGTAGTTCGGCAGGTCGTCGGGCAGCACGATCTGGGTCAGCCCGGGATGCAGGCCGATCAACACGGTATCGGGGCGGAGCTTCAGCGTATGGGTGACGCGGTAGAAGCCGGCGGGGAAATAGAGCACGCGGTTGCGGTCGATTGCCCGCTGGATCGCCTGCGTATCGTCGGCCGTGTTGTCGCCCTTCACGCCCAGCGTGCGGACATCGACCCAGCTCGACACCGGCGGCAGCGCGCGGATCGCCGGGTCGCGACGCTTGGGCAGGCTGGTGATCGGGGCAGCGTCGAAGCGCGTCTGGTAGCTGCCCGGCTGGTTCAGGCCGTCGACGGTCAAGCCATGGGTGAACTCGCCCACGCGGTAGCGCGCCCCCTTCCCCGCCACCGTGCGGCCGCTGTCGCGAAACCGGGCGAAGGTCGGCGTATTGCTGGCCAGCGCGCCGGCAAATCCGATCTGGGTGAAGACGCTGCCTTCGTTGCTGATGACGACACCGGCCTGCGACACATTTTCGAACCGGACGTCGCTGCCCCACAGGCGGTCGCTATGGCCCCGGTCGATGTCGATGCCGACCGGCGTATTGCGGATCAGCGTGTTGACGAGAGTGAAGCTGGCGTCATGTTCGCGGATCGCCGCATCACGCTGTCCGTCGAAGGTCGAATCGAGCAGCGTGTACTGCCATGCCGGCGACGTCTTTTCGGCGAGGATGCCATAACGCCCGCCGAAGAAGCGTAGGTCCATGCCCAGATTGCCGACCTGATACACCCCGGCCAGCGCCGAGCCGAGGCGGAAGTCGATATGCGCCAGATAGGTGTGCTGGGCGGTATGTTGCCGTACGCCGGTCGCCGCCGGATTACCCTCGCCGATCTCGAAATCGACGTTCGACAGCGCGGAATAGAAGGTGCCCGAATTGGCGTCGGCGATGCTGGCGTCGAACGGCACGCTGTTCGGCGGCGGCACCGGGACGGTCGGCGTGCCCTTGATCGGATTGCCCCAATTGTCGAGCGTCACCCCGCGCGGATTGTTGCCGGCGAACAGCACCATCGTGCCGACGCCGCGCTGGAAGCCGGGCGTATTGGCCGCGAGCATCAGCACCGGCCGCGTTCGTCCCACGCCGAACACGCGCACGCCCGGCCAGATGAACAGCGTGCGGGTGATGCGGTATTTGCCGGCGGGCAGGAACACGATCCCGCCGCCGGGCTTCGCCGACGCGGTATCGATCGCCTGTTGGAGCGCGGCGCTGTCGTCGGCGACGCCATCGCCCTTCGCCCGAACCGTGACGGCGCGGGGATCGTTCGGCGCACTCTGAAACACCGATGGTCCCCGCGTCGGCTGGGCGATGGCGGCTGCACCGACGGGCAGCGCGGCGAGCATGACGCCGCTCCAGATCGAGAATGCCAGTCTGCCCATCGAAACTTCCTTTCCGCTCTATCATTATCGGCCTTAGCACTGCACAGCGCCTGCGTGACCGCGACCAAGGTCGTGGTGGTCAGCACGCGCCGAAGCGGGCAGCACGCACGAACGAACCCGGCCGGGTCGCCAGCAAGGACGAATCACCTGTCATCGCCCCCGCCCCGCGTTGCCCTGCGCCATAGTGCCATCATCGTCATGGGCGTGTGCGGTTGCGGCAAGTCGACGCTGATGCGCAAGCTCGCGGATCGGCTGAACTGCGTGGGGTTCGAAGGGGATGCGTTCCACGGTGAGGCGAACGTCGCCAAGATGCGCGCCGGCCATCCGCTCGACGATGCCGATCGCTGGCCGTGGCTCGACCGGCTCGGCAGCGCGATCGGCGATGCGGTGCGCAGCGAGGGACAGGCGGTCGCGGCGTGTTCGGCGCTGAAGCGGAGCTATCGCGAGCGGCTGGAACAGGCGGCGGGGGTGCCGCTGCTGTTCGTGCTGCTCGACGGCGAGCGGGCCGATTTCGCGGAGCGGCTTGGGCGGCGCAAGGGGCATTATATGCCGCCCAGCCTGCTCGACAGCCAGCTTGCCACGCTGGAACGGCCTGCGGTTGACGAGAGGGCGGTGGTGCTGCCCTGTTCGTGGCCGGTCAGGCGGCTGCGTGATGCGGTGCTGGGTCGGGTGCGGAGCGAGGCTGCGATCTAACGTTCGATCCAGACGTCACCCCAGCGAAGGTTGGGGTCCCGCTTGCTGCGGCGGGCGGAGAAGAAGCGGGACCCCGGGTCAAGCCCGGGGTGACGTTGGGGTCGGGCGGTTCGATCCCCCCTACGGCATCAACCGCTTGCGCCCCTGCGACAGGTGCCAGCGCATCGCCAGGGCGGCACCGTCGCCGTCCTGCGTGCGGATCGCGTCGACGATAGCGTCATGCTCCTCCATCATCGCCTCGATCACGTGCGGCGGACGGGCGCGGGAAATGTCGACGCCGGCGCGCAGGATGCGCATCACGCCTTCCTGCAACTGGTCGAAGATCGCGACGAAGGCGTCGTTGCCGGTCGCCTCCGAAATGGCGCGGTGAAGCTGCCAGTCCTCTTCATGCGCCGGCGCGCTCGACAGCAACGCGCCGCGTAGTGCCGCCAGCCGCTTCTCGATCACTTCGAGGTCGTGGTGCGACCGCCGCTGCGCCGCCAGCCGTGCCGCCTCCGCCTCGACCACGAAGCGCACCTCATAGGTGCCGAGCGTCGCGGCCAGTCCGTCGAGCGGGACATGCGCGCCCAGCCGCTCGGACGGGCGCCGCTTCACATAGGAACCGGCGCCGCGCCGCGCCTCGGTGATGCCATCAGCGGCAAGGCGGACCAGCGCCTCGCGCACGATGGTGCGCGACATGCCGAACATTTCCGCCAGCCGCGCCTCGGACGGCAGCCGGTCGCCGGGGGCGAGGTCGTCCTCGTCGATGATGCGGACGATCGCCGTATAGGCGCGATCCGCCAGTCGTTCCCCCGTCACGCGCTTCCGTATCTCCATTGCATCCGGTCAGACGATGTAGCTCAACCCTGCGACCATGATGAGTCCAGCGACCGAAATCACGGTCTCCAGCAAGGACCAGGTGCGGAACGTATCAGCGGTGCTGGTGCCCATATAGCCCTTCACCAGCCAGAAGCCCGGATCGTTGACATGGCTGAAGAACACCGACCCCGCGCCGATCGCCAGCACGACCAGTTCGGGCGAGGCGCCCGAGGCGGCGACGACGCCCGGCATCACGCCGACCGCGGTGATGGTGGCGACCGTCGCCGACCCTGCCGCCAGGCGGATGCCGACCGCGACCAGCCATCCGAGCAGCAGCGGCGAGATCGGGTACATCATTACCAGTCGCGCGAGCAGGTCGGACAGGCCGGCGCTGACCAGCACTTGCTTCAATGCCCCGCCCGCCCCGATCGCCAGCAGGATCGCGCCGGCCGCACCCATGGTTTCGTGCCAGATCGATTCTTGGATCGCCGCTTCGCTCAACCGCCGCCCGAACAGCACCGGCAGCGCGACGAGGTTGGCGATCAGTAGCGCCAGCACCGGGTTCGCCGCCGCCGCAAGGATCGCCGAATCCACAAGCGCCGGGACCAGCTTGGCCAGTTCGCCGCTGGCGATCAGCACGATCGGCAGCAGCACGATGAACAGCGCACTGGCGCGCGACGGGGTGACCAGATCGGTCACCGGGTTGCTCAGTACCGGTTCGGTCAGCCGGATGCCGGGTGTGACGAACCGGGCCAGCACCGGGCCGGCGAGGATCGCGATCGGAATGGCGATCGCCACGCCATAGAGCATGGTCAGGCCGAGATTGGCGCCCAGCGCCTCGACCGCAAGCAGCGGTCCGGGATGCGGCGGCACCAGCGCATGGACGACGCCCAACCCCGCAAGCGCCGGCATGATGAGCCGCAGCTTCGCCGCATCGCGCTCCTCCGCCGTCGCTCCGCTCGCCATTTCCTTGGCGGCGGCGACCACGATCGGCAGCAGCAGCACCAGTCCCGTTTCGAAGAACAGCGGCAGGCCGATGACGATGGCGATGCCCAGCGTCGCCCATGGCGCGGCGCGCGGGCCGGTGAGACGCAGCGCACTGGTCGCCAGCGCCGATGCCGCGCCCGACAGATGCAGCATCGCACCGAGCGACAGGCCGAGCGCCACCACCAGCCCGGTGCCGCCGATGATATCGCCGACGCCCTTCTGAACCGCCTTCGCCGTGTCGATCAGCGGCAGTCCGGCAAACAGGCCGACGGCGAAGGCGCCGCACAACAGGCCGATAAAAGGATGCAGCCGGCCACGCACGATCAGGATGATCGCCAGCGCGATCCCGGCGATTGCCGCCACCGCCAGCCGCAGGTCGTCGCCACCCGTCATTCCGCCCCTCCACGCACATTCCGCTGCGTCATCACACCCTCCCCATGGCCCTCGCTGTTGCGCGAGTTGTCCAACAGATCAAACCGACTTCATTGAAAAAACCGCTTGAACAAAGCAGTTATAGTCAGACATACTCAAACCTGTCCAACCGATTCCGGACCAACCGGAACGTAATGGCAGGATCTTCCGGCGGCTTTGCCCGCGCGTCAGATCCGTATGACGAGGGAGAGAGAGCAATGAAAGGGCAGCAATGGTAGCGCTCGCAACCGCACAGCCATCGGCACGCGACGTCGGCACCCGGGTGCGACTGACACCGACCGAGGCAAAGGTGCTCCACGGCGTCCGTTCCGGACAGTTCAACAAGCAGATCGCACACGACCTGGGCATCGCCGAGGCGACGGTGAAGGCGCACATGACCGCGCTGATGCGCAAGCTGAACGTGCAGAACCGCACACAGGTGGCGATCGCGGCACAATCGCTGGTGCCGCACACCGCCTGACCCCTGCCCGGTACGGGGCCGATCCCTGCACCGGGCTCCTCCATCGACGGAGCTTCCCCATGAAGGTGCACAGCCTGCTGTTCGCTGCGATCCTGCTCGCCCCCATGCCTGCCGCCGCGCAATCGACGTCGGTCTTCCTTACCGCCCCGGACGATCCGCGTGCGGTGACCGTCCGCGGCATCGGCGACGGTCGCGCGGACGATACCGCCGCCATCCAGCGGGCGATCGACGCGGTCGCCGCCGACCGGCAGAGCGGCGGTGGCGGCGTCGTGTTCCTTCCGTCCGGCCGGTATCGCATCTCGCGCACCCTGTTCCTGCGATCGGGCGTGCGGATGTTCGGCGTCGGTCCGACCCGCCCCGTGCTGCTGCTCGCCGACCATACGCCGGGCTATGCGTCGGGCATCGGCGCGATGCTGAGCTTCACCGGGGAGGATCAATATCGTGCGGGCAAGCCGCCGGTGCCGCCGCCCACCAGCGTGCCGGCCAACGACGCGGTGTTCGACGCGACCTCGACCACCTTCTATTCGGCGCTGGCCAATGTCGATTTCGAGATCGGCGAGGGCAATGCCGGTGCGGTCGCGGTGCGCTTCCGCGTCGCGCAACACGGCTTTCTGCGCCACATCGATTTCCGGCTCGGCTCGGGTTTTGCCGGCATTTACCAGGCGGGGAACGAAGCCGACAATCTGCGCTTCTTCGGCGGACGCTATGGCATCGTCACCGAAAAGACGTCGCCGGCGTGGCAGTTCACGCTGATCGATTCGGAGTTTACCGGCCAGCGCGACGCCGCGATCCGCGAACATGAGGTCGACCTGACGCTGGTCAACGTCGCGATCCGCGATACACCCGTCGGGATCGAGATCGATCGCGGCTATTCGGACTCACTCTGGGGCAAGAATGTGCGGTTCGAAAACGTCCGCGATGCCGGCGTCGTCATCTCCAGCGAACAGAGCGTATTCACCCAGGTCGGCTTCGATAACGCCATCGGCATCAACACGCCGGTGTTCGCAAGATTTCGGGAAAGCGGCCGCACCATTGCCGGAGCCGGCCAGCAATGGCGTGTCGCCGACTTTTCGCACGGGCTGAAGCTCGCGCGGGTCGGGGAGATGGGCAGGACCGCGACCGACATTACCATGAGCCCGCTGACCACGGTTCCGGCGCGTTCAGCCCCTGCGCTCCCGCTGCTGCCCCCGGTCAGCGAATGGGCCAACGCCCGCGCGCTCGGTGCCAGGGGCGACGACCGGACCGACGACACGGCCGCCTTGCAACGCGCGGTGGACAAGCACCGCGTCGTGTACCTGCCGACCGGCCGCTACCGCATCAGCGACACGCTGAAGCTCCGCCCCGACAGCGTGCTGATCGCGCTCCACCCGAACCGGACGCAGCTCTATCTGCCCGACAACGCCCCGCGCTTTGCCGGCGTCGGCGCGGCCAAGGCGATGGTGGAAAGCGCGAAGGGCGGTAACGCGATCGTCTACGGCCTCGGTCTCTATGCCGGCGGCGTGAACCCCCGTGCGTCCAACATTATCTGGCGCGCTGGCGAAGGGTCAATGGTCAACGACGTCCGCATCCACGGGCCGGTCATCTACAACCAGGGCAAGGCGAGCGGCGGCGGGATCGACCCCGAGGCGCGCTGGGACGGGCAAAAGGCCAGCATCTGGGTGACCGATGGCGGCGGCGGCACGTTCAACGCCATCTGGACGCCGAACGGGCTCGCCTCCACCGGCTTCTATGTCAGCGATACGAAGACGCCCGGCCATGTCTATGAACTGTCGGCCGAGCATCATTTCAAGAACGAGATCGTGCTGCGCAACGTCGAGAATTGGGAGTTTCTCGCCCCCCAGACCGAACAGGAGGTGCGCGACGGCGTCTATGCGGTGTCGACCGAGTTCCACAACAGCCGCAACATCCTGTTCGCCAATTATCATGGCTACCGCGTCACCCGGACCGCCAAGCCGATGGACACGGCGGTACGGCTGGTCAATTCGGGCGACATCCGCTTCCGCAACGTCCATGTGAATGCCGAAAGCGCCTATGCCCATTGCGACACCGAAGGCTGCGGTACCTTTGTCCGGGCGAGCAAATATCCGTTCGAGAACGCGATCCGCGACCTGACCACCGGACAGGAAGTACGCGAGCGGGAATTCGCAAAGCTCGACGTGCCCGCCGCTACGCCGCGCCCCGCCACCGTTGCTGCGGTGCCGGCGACACCCGGCGTGACCCGATTGGCGGACGGCTTCTATTCGATCGCCGGCGGCGCCATCGATGCGCAGGGCAAGCTCTACTTCATCGACCGGTTCCATCAGCGCATTCACGGCTGGTCGGCCGCCGAAGGGCTCACCACCGTTTCGCAGGCGAGCCTCGACCCGGTGAACCTGACCATCGATCGATCGGGACGGTTGCTGATCCTCTCCAGCGCCGGGCGGGACGGGACGGTCTACAGCATCGATCCTAGGGCACCGGACGATGTCCGCGCCATCCCGGCCACGAGCTTTCGCTCCGAGAACGCCATCGCCCTGCCGGTCAATGTCTGGGCCAATGGCGAGTTCGCCGATCGTATCGACCAGAAGACCTACGCCTTCCTGCCGCTGTCGAGCTTCTTCACCAGCAAGATGGCCGAGGCGAAGCGACAAGCCTATGTCTCCCCCGACGGATCGGTCGCGATCCCGGCCTTCCGCGTCTGGAACCAGGGGCCGGACGATCATCAGGGCTGGCGCTGGTCCGACACGCTCGACAGCTACGGGCTGGTCACCGCACGGATGGGCGAGCGGGTGACCCTGACCAACGCATCGGAGAACCTTACCTATAGCGGCCGGGTTACGACCGGCGGTGCGCTGACCGACCTGCGCGTCGTCGCCCCGCGCGGCGGCGAAAGCGTGGTACGCGGGCCGGGCGGCGAACTGTACGTCGCCAATGGGCAGATATGGGTGTACGACAAGGACGGTCGCGAAATACGGCGCATCGACGTGCCCGAACGCCCCCTCCAGCTACTGATCGGTGGCAAGGAGTCGCGCACGCTCTTCATCCTGGCGCAT
The DNA here is from genome assembly GCF_003951715.1 of Sphingomonas sp. ABOLH. Classification (NCBI taxonomy): domain Bacteria; kingdom Pseudomonadati; phylum Pseudomonadota; class Alphaproteobacteria; order Sphingomonadales; family Sphingomonadaceae; genus Sphingomonas; species Sphingomonas sp. ABOLH. The sequence continues at coordinate 15,630 of NZ_QQWV01000016.1, forward strand.
CATGCGCTGTACGCGATCGATCTTTGATCGGTCCTGATAGGCGTACGGCGCGTCGGCGGATGTCGGCCACGAAAGCGGTCGCCGCCGACGCTATGATGCCGCGCCGTGCGCAATCCCGCGTTCAAGCCCGCGCAATTCGGCCAGCCCCCGCATCCGGCCGAGCAGCGAATAGCCGGGATTGGCGGTGCGGTTCAGGTCGTCGAGCATCTGGTGCCCGTGATCGGGCCGCATCGGGATGCTGCGGCCTTCGCAGGTCGACAGGCGATGGACCGCCGCCACCACTGCCGCCATGCCGGCGTCCCCGCCCAGATGGTCGGCTTCGTGGAACGCGTCATCCGCCTCGCGCTCGACCGATCGCAGGTGAAGGAATCCGATCCGGCTGCCCAGCCGGTCAACCATGCCCGGCAGATCATTGTCGGCACGCACGCCGAACGATCCGGTGCAGAAACACAGGCCGTTCGACGCGTTCGGCACGCGCGCGAACAGCTCGGCCACATCTGCCTCGGTGCTGACCACGCGCGGCAGGCCGAAAATCGGGAAGGGCGGATCGTCGGGATGCACGACCAGTCGGATGCCGAGATCGTCGGCGACCGGACAGACCGCCTCCAGAAACGCGACATGATTGTCGCGTAGCCGTGCCGCATCGATCCCGGCATAGGTTTCGATCGCCGCCAGGAATTGGGGCGACGTGAACCCCTCCTCGCTGCCCGGCAGTCCGGCGATGATCGTGCGTTCCAGCGCGATCCTTGCCCGTTCGTCCATCGATGCGTGGCGCTTCTCGGCTGCGGCGCGCATCGCGTCCGAATAGCTCGCCTCGGCCCCGGGACGCTTCAGGATGAACATATCATATGCCGCGACCGCCACCGCTTCGAACCGCAGTGCCCGGGCGCCATAGGGTAGCTCCCACGCCAGATCGGTTCGGGTCCAGTCGAGCAACGGCATGAAGTTGTAGGTCACGACGTCGATGCCGCACGCCGCGAGATGAGTCAGGCTGCGGCGGTAATGGTCGATCAGCCGGTCCCAGTCGCCCGAACGGGTCTTGATCCCTTCGTCGACCGGCAGACTTTCGACCACCCGCCATTCGAGCCCCGCGTCCTCGATCATCGCTTTCCGCACGGCGATCGCGTCCCGCTCCCACACCGCGCCATTCGGCACCTCGTGCAGAGCGGTCACGATCCCGGTCGCACCCGCCTGTCGGATGTCGCGCAGCCGGACCGGGTCGTTCGGCCCGAACCAGCGCATCGTCTGGGTCATCAACATGACTATCCGTCCTTCTCCAACCGCCCGAGCGGCACGCGACCGGTTTGCTTCATAGGGCCGCACGTTACAGCGGGACAGTACAGGAAAACGTCGTCACGTCCGTTCGGCAAAACGTCAGCACGCCCCCATGGGCCTGCACGATCTGCCGAGCCAGACTGAGCCCGATGCCGGTGCCGGTGGGTTTGGTGGAGTGGAATGGGCGACGGATCTTCAACGTGTCAGTGGGGAAATCGGGGCCTTCGTCCTGGATTTCCAGGATCAACTTGCCCTGGGCGGCATAGGCGTTGAGGTGGACGATGGCCGCGTTGCCGGGTTCGGCGGCCTCGACCGCGTTCTGCAGCAGCGCCCATAGCGCCTGGTTCAGCTGATCGCGGTCGAGCGCAGCGCAGAGATCGCGACCGACGCGGACGGTCAGGCGGGCGTCGGGCCAGCGGCCGGCAAAGAGCCGCGCGAGGTCGTCGACCAGTTCCGCCACCGACACCGTCTGCCGGAACGGCGGCGGCAGCCGGGCGAGCGCGCGATAGGCTTCGGTGAAACGCTGCAACCCTTCGGCATGGCGGGCGAGGGTCGACAATATCTCCGGCAGCAATGCCGGATCGCCCCGCTGCGGATCGGCAGCGGCCACCCCGCATTCGGCAAGCGACACGATCGGCACCAGCCCGTTCAGCATCTCATGCCCCAGCACCCGCACCATGTCCGCGCTCGCCCGCGCCTCGGCGGTCCGTTCCTCGCTCTCGATATCGATCAGCGCGACCACGTCGTTCGGACCGACCGCGACCCGATCCATCCGCCAATGCCGCGCAGCGTAGCGGACATGGGTCGATGTGCGGTCGAACAGCGCCGGGGGTGCCGAAACGACGCGATCGTCGGCGGCAAAGAGCGTGCGGGCCGAGCGGTTCAACACCCGGACGACTCCCTGCTCCACCGACACCAGCGGCGTGGGAGCGGCGTCGAGCAGCAGGCGGTCGATCATACCGTCGCGCTCCACCGGCGCGGCTACCGCCGGCGAAATCGGCGGTTGCCGGACCCGGCCGAGCAGATGCCCGCCGAGCCATAGCGCCACCATCAGCGCCGCGCCGCAAGCCAGCCACAGGCCATGCGCCGCCGCACCGCCCATCGCCGCGCCGCACAGCACGAGCAGCAGGGCCGCGACGAGCACGGCACGATCCCGGTGAGTGAGCGAGATGTCAGAGGCCATATTGGGCCATGCGCCGGTACAGCGTGCCGCGACTGATCCCTAACGCCGTCGCCGCGCGTGATACGTTGTGGCGATGATCCTTGAGCGCAGCGGCGATAAGCAGCCGTTCCGCATCGCCCAGACCGAAGGGCGTACCCGGCACAGGCGGCGGAGCATCGCCATCCGCTGGACGGATCGCCGCCGCGTCGATCACGCCGTCATCGGCCAGCAGCACCGCACGCTCGATCGCCATTGCCAGCCCGCGTACCTCGTCCGGCCAATCGGTCGCGGCGATCATCGCCTCCGCCGCCGGGGTCAGGGCCGGCGCAGGCCGCCGATAGCTTTCCCCGGCCACCGCCGCGAAATGGCGGGCGAGCAGCACCGCATCGCCGCGCCGATCGATCAGGCGGGGCACCGCAATCTCCACCGTGCACAGCCGCCGCCGCAGCGCGGGCAGCAGCCGCGCGGCATCGTCGACGATAGTGATACCCCGCAGGCCCGGGGGCAGGCGATCGAACAGCCGCCCCTGCCCCACCGCATCCAGCCGATCGACATGGCGCAACAACGCGGTGCCGCTCGCGCCGTCGAGCAACGCCCAGTCCTCGGCCGATCGGAGGTCGAGGCGCAGCGGCACCCGGTCGGCATCGCCGGACGCGGCATGCACCGCCGCCGCGACAAGCGACCGTCCCGTCCCCGACCTGCCGGAGATGCAGACCGACGCAATCGTCGGCCCAACCCGCCGGACGAGATCGCGGATCGCCGCCATCTGCACGGACGTACCCAGCAGCACGGGACCGGACGAACCCTGATTCCCGGTCGGACGGCCCGCTGCCGGCCGTACGGACCGGCCGACCGCGCCGGCGACCTTGTCCAGCAGCACCTCACGACGCCACGGCTTCATCACGAAATCGCGGGCACCCGCCTGCATCGCTTCGATGGCGATGCGGATGCCGCTATGCGCGGTGATGACCACGACGCAGGCGGACGGATCGCCGGCCATGATCCGGCGCAGGCAAGCCAGCCCCTCCGCCCCGTCCGAACGCCCCATCGTGAAGTTCAGGTCGAGCAGGATCGCGTCATAGCGACGCCGCGCGAGCAACGAAAAGGCTGTGTCGGGATGGCCGGCCAATTCGACCCGGTGTCCGGCAAGGCGGAACAGGATATTGGTCGTCCGGGCGACGACCGGATCATCCTCGATCAACAGGATGTTCCAGCCGCTTGACGCGGCGACCGGGTGTCCGTCGCCGGACATTCTGTCCAACGCCCCGTCCGAATCGGCAAGGTCGATGGAGGAAAGCGGTTCATTCATAACGACTTGGCATTTCCGGAGCTGGACAGTGATAACCGGGTCCATGATGACCGAAGATGCAACAGACGCAACCGCCCGGATCGGCGGGCACCGGGGCCGACACGCCATGACGGAGGGCGAGGAATGAACGGCTCCGCCTGGGTTTCGCTCTACCGTTCGCTGGTCCGTCACAAGCTGTACGCGACCCTCAATATCGGCGGGCTGGCGCTCGGCATCGCGGTGTTCTGCGTGTTGGCGCTCTACGTCCGGTTCGAAACCAGTTTCGAGACATGGCTGCCGCACCATGACGAAATCTATCTGGTCCAGACCGAACTGCATCTGCCGGGCAGTCCGCTGAACGGTGCCTATCCCGGTACGATGGCCGGGATGCTGGAACAGATGCGGCAGGATTTTCCGGGGGTCGTCGGCACGCGCATTCGTGGCGGCACGGATGGCGGCACGATCCTACGCGACGGCGAGGCTATCCGTGCCGATGTCGCGCAAGTCGATCCTACCTTTCTGGACATCTTCGCCCTGCCGATCGTCCAGGGGCGCGGCGGCGACGCGCTGTCCGACCCGACCGCCGCGCTGGTCAGCCGCCGTCAGGCACAGCGGCTGTTCGGCGATGGCGACCCGATCGGCCAGACGCTGACCATCGCGGTCGATGCGCCTGAGCGCTATCATGTCGTCGGCGTTTTCGACGACCTGCCGGCCAATAGCGACATGAAGCTGTCGGTCGTGATACCCATCCCGCGTACCCCGCCGCCCGCGCAATGGACCTGGTATCGATGGGGTACGGCGGATGTCGGCACCTATCTGCGCTTCGCCGATACGGCCGACGCCTGGGCGTTTGCGGCGAAGCTGCCCGCGTTCGTCCGGCGACGCGCGAAACAGGATCTGGGGCCGACGCCGGACAAGGTCATCGCGTTGTCGCTGCTGCCGATCACGCGAATGCACCTGGAACCGCCGGGCGCGGAGAGCGGCGGGCGGCGGCTGACCGTCGTGGCGCTCGGAATCGTCGGGGTGCTGACGCTGCTGATCGCGGTCGTCAATTATGTAAACCTCGCCACCGCCCGTGCCGGCTTGCGCGCCCGCGAAGTGGCGATGCGCAAGGTGCTGGGCGCGGACCGCGCTACGCTGGTCCGGCAGTTTCTGGGCGAAGCGATGGTGACGGTGGCGATCGCGGCTTTTGCCGGGCTGGTGCTGGCCGAACTGAGCCTGCCGCTGTTGAACGCAGCCGGCGGGCTGACGCTCGCCTTTCCCTATGCACTGGTGGTGCCGGTCCTGATCGTGCTGGTGCTGGTGATCGGGGTGCTGGCCGGGCTGTATCCCGCGCTGCTGCTCTCGCGCTTTCCCGCTGCCGCCGTGCTGGCCGCCGCGCACAGTCCTGGTGGCGGACGCGTCGGCAACCGACTGCGCGAGGCGTTGGTGATCGTCCAGTTCGGGATGGCGATCGCGTTCATCATCGGTACGGCCGTCGTGTCGGTGCAGGTCGCACATCTGCGACAGGCCGATCTCGGCTTTCGTCGGGACGGGCTGCTGGTGGTACCGTCGCTGGCCGACAAGCGGATCTTTGCCGATCGCGCGCGTCCGGTGCTGGCGGCATTCCGGCAATTGCCGGGGGTGGTAGCGGTGGGTGAAGGCGGCACCGGCGCGGGTGGCGATGGCGAGACCAATGTCGATATCATCGCGATGCCGGCCGATGCCGGCCCGGGGGTGACGGTGATGGCGCAGAATGTGGGGCCCGGATTCTTCCGGACCTACAGCCCGACTCTGCTGGCCGGGCGGTTCTTCGACGACGCCCACCGTTCCGACGATGCGAGCGACTGGACCCGATGGCCGCAGGGGCGCAACATCGTCCTCAACCGTGCGGCGGTGGCCGCGCTGGGGTTCCGCTCGCCTGCCGACGCGGTCGGCCGGACGGTGGACGGCGCCATGCCGCGCACGATCGTCGGGGTGATCGACACGCTGCGATTCTTCACGCCGCGGATCGCCGACCAAGCGACCTATTATCAGTATAACCGCGATGGCGTGGCCAAGCCGGTGGCCGCGATCCGCTTCACCGGCGATCCGGCGGCGATGCTTGACCGGGTTCGGGCGACGTGGCGGCGGTTGATCCCCGACGTGCCCTTTGTCGCACAGACCGCCGAGGATCGGCTGGCAGAATTCTACCGCGCCGACGAACAAGCCATGCGATTGTTCGCGATCGGCGGCGGACTGGCCGTGGCCATCGCCTGTATCGGCCTGTGGGGACTGGCCGCGTTCAACACCGCGCGCAGGACGCGCGAGATCGGCATTCGCAAGACGCTGGGCGCGTCGTCGGGCGACATCGTCCGGCTGCTGTTCGGCCAGTTCCTGCGCCCGGTCCTGATCGCCAACGTCATCGCGTGGCCGTTGGCCTATCTGGCGATGCGGGCGTGGCTGGCGGGGTTTGCGGACCGGATCGCCTTGTCGCTGCTGTACTTCGTCGGAGCGGGGCTGCTCGCACTCGCCATCGCGGTCCTGACGGTACTGGCACAGGCGATCCGCGCCAGCCGGGCGGCGCCGGCCTGGGCCTTGCGCCACGATTAGCGACCGGAGCGATCGATGACCGGGGGTACGCCATGCGTCGTGGCGTACCCCCCGATCCCGACCGGTCAGAACTGCTTGCGGATCGTGATCGTCTCGGTCGCGTAGCGGCTGCCCTGTCCCAGCGAACCGCTTAGCCCCAGCCCGATGCGCCAGCCATTGTCGAAGACATAGTCGGTGCCAAGCTCGACCGAGACATTGTCGCGGGTCCAGTCGTCGCCGCGAATGGCATAGGTGAACCCGCCGAGATCGGCATAATCAAGCGCCTGGACGCCGCCGTTCCTGAACTCGTGCCGCCATTCCGCCCGCAGGCGCGGGACGAAACGCCCGGTGACGAACGATCCGCGCAGGCCCAGCACGCCGGACAGCGAGGTCAGGTTGCGACGGTCGAACACCAGGTTGGCGGTGCCGACTCCGGTTTCGGTGTAGCGGTTCAGATCGGCCGACAGCAGGTCGACCCGGCCATAGGCCGACAGGGCGTGGGTATCGCGGGTCCGGTCGAAGCCGCCGGTCAGCGAACCGAAGAGCATCGTCCCGCTGCGATGGCCGCGCGCCACAGCATTGCCGCCGGTCACGGTTCGGACCGTATCGAACGCCAGCCGCCCCGCGCCGGCGACGCCGTCAAGGAACAGGCCATCGGCCGGGGCGAGGCTGCCATAGATCGCGCCCATCCAGCTGCTGCTGTCGACGCGACCCTGGTTGCGGCCGACCTCGGTCCGCTCGCCGCCATAGCCGCCGCCGACGCCCACCGTCAGCGTTTCGGACAGCTTCACGTCGGCGCCGCTGCTGAGCCCGCCGCTGGAGACGGTCAGCTTGCCACGACCACGCGTCGCATCCTGCGTACCAAGCAGGATCGCCCCGCCCGACCAGAGCGCGGTCGATCCGACCGGGCGGCCGGTTCCTTCGATCGCATCGTTCGTGTCCGCGCCTGCGGGGGCGGCACGGTCGCCCGGCAGCATCCGACCCCGTTCGCTGCGTGCGGCCGCCAGGCCGGCGACCGGCATCGTGCGGCCGTCGCCGTCGATGGCGATGATCCCCGCCGCCCGCTCGCGCCCCATCACCTCGGTCGCATGTTCCGACTTCAGCATCGCCACGTCGAGCGCGCTCGACGCCGGATCGGGATCGCGCCCGCCGAAGCTGTTGCCGCCCGCGATGCTGATCCCCATCGGCCGGGCCATGCTGCCCGCGCCGCCATTGTGCAGCTGCTCGTTGCGGCGCTGGAAATTGTCGAGCTGGGCCTGTGCGAAGCGGCGCGTCGCCTCAGCCTGCGCGGCCGAGATGCCGGTGACGGTCGCGTCCTGCGACGGGTCGGCGCGCTGGACGACGCTGATGCTGACCACGGCCGGGGCGGAGGTGCCATAGGCGTTGGTCAGCGTGTAGCGGACGGTTGCGGTGCCGCTGAACCGGCCGCGCGGGGTGATGCGCAGCTGATAGCGGCGGTCGCCGACGCTGCCGCTCTCGACCAGCGTCGCCTCGACGCCCTCGGCCGGCGTGACCGACAGGATGGCGGCGCCGACGAACGGACCGCCGATCGCGGTCCCGGTCAGGTCGACGATCTGCGTCTGGCCGTTGGCGACGCCGGCCTTGACCGCGGGCGCGATGGGGGCGCTGCCGGTCACCGTCACCGCGATGCGCGCCTCGTTCGAGGTCCCGCCGTCGCCGATCGCGACATAGCCGAAGCCGTCCTCGCCGATATAGCCCGGCTCGGGGGTGTAAGTGGCGGTGATGCGCGGGCTCGACCCGGTCGCGGCCTGCGGGCGGGCGGCAGCGACCAGACCCTGCGACGGTGGCGTGATGCGCGGGCTCGTCTCGGCCACACCCTGCTGGCCGCCGTCGATCGACACCGTGCCGTGCTGCGGCTGGGTGGTGATGCGGATCTGGCGATAGTCGCCGGTGACCAGCGCCGACAGGTCGATCGCCACCGCGCCGTTCTGCGCCGTGGTGGCGGCGCCGGTCGCGGCGGAACCCGGCCGAGCGACCGGCGGGGCGGGCAGCGCGATCTCCAGCGTATAGGCATTGGCCGCCGTGAAGGGGCCAATGCCCGACGAGCTGTCGGTCGCGGTGACGGTGACCGTATAGCGCCCGCTCTCCTGCGGCGTGCCCGCCAGCAACCCGCCCGTCGACAGCGTCACCCCGGCCGGCAGCCGCCCGGCGGTGACCGCATAAGCATAGGGCGCGGTGCCGCCGCTGGTGCTCAGTTGTTGGCTATAGGCGACATCCTCCTGGCCCGCCGGCAGCGTCGCCGGGGTGAGCGCCAGGCTCGGCTGCGCGACGGTGATGCTGACCGTCGCGGGGGCCGAGGCGCCGCCCGCATTCGACGCGGTATAGGTGAAGCTGTCGGCCCCGGCATAGCCGGCCGCCGGCGTATAGCTGATCGCGGTGCCGTTGACCGTCGCGGTGCCGTGCGCGGGCGCGGTGGCGATGGCGACACCGGTCGCCGCACCGCCGCTCACCTTCAGCGGAACCACCGTGGCCGCCGCATTGTAACCGACCGCCAGGCTGACATTGGCCGCGACCGGCACGTCGGGTGCGGCGATGACCAGGCTATAGGCCTTGGCCCCGCTATACGGCCCCGCCCCCGTCGAGCTGTCGGTCGCGGTCATGGTGAAGGCGAAGCGCCCGAACGCGCTCGGCGTTCCGCTCAGCGTGCCATCGGCCGCCAGCGTCACCCCGCCGGCAACGCGCCGTCGGTGACCGCATAGCGATAGGGCGCGGTGCCGCCCGATGCGGTGAGCGTCTGGCTATAGGCCGCCTCATAGCGTCCATCGGGCAGGCTCGCCGGCCCGACCGCCACTCTCGCGCCCGCCACGAACAGGGTATAGCCGCGCGCGGCGGTATAAGGCCCGCCATTGCCGCTCGCCGTCGCATCCGTCGCGGTCACGGTGAAGCCATAGCTGCCACCGGCGGTCGGCGTACCGCTAAGCGTGCCGTTGGTGCCGAGCGTGACGCCCGCCGGCAGCGCACCCGCCGTCACGGCATAGCTATAGGGCGCCGTCCCACCGCTCGCGGTGAGCGCCTGACTATAGGCCGCCCCCACCGTCGCATTGGCCAATGTCGCCGGATCGAGCGCCAACGCCGGTGCCGCGATGCTGAGCGTATAGCTGCGCGTCGCGCTATACGGCCCCGAACCGGTCGAGCTGTCGATCGCGGTGATGCTGAAGGTAAAGCTCCCCGACTGCGTTGGCGTCCCCGCCAGCGTGCCGTTGCTCGCCAAGGTGACGCCCACCGGTAAGGTCCCCCCCGTCACGGCATAGCTGTAAGGCGCGGTGCCACCGATCGCCGACAGTGTCTCGCTAAAGGCCGTGCCCGACACGCCCGCCGGCAGGCTCGCCTGACTAAAGGCCACCGTCGCGGTCGCGACACTCAGCATATAGCTGCGGCTCGCCATATAAGGCCCACCATTGCCAGTCGCTGTCGCGTCGGTCGCGGTGACGGTAAAGCTATAGCTGCCGCCGGCGGTGGGCGTTCCGCTCAGCGTACCGTTGGTGCCAAGCGTCACCCCTGCCGGTAGCGCACCGGCCGTGACGGCATAGCTATAGGGCGCGGTCCCGCCGCTCGCGGTGAGCGCCTGACTATAGGCCGCCCCCACCGTCGCATTGGCCAATGTCGCCGGATCGAGCGCCAACGCCGGTGCCGCGATGCTGAGCGTATAGCTGCGCGTCGCGCTGTACGGACCCGAGCCGGTCGAGCTGTCGGTCGCGGTGATGCTGAAGGTAAAGCTGCCCGACTGCGTCGGCGTCCCCGCCAGCGTGCCGTTGCTCGCCAAGGTAACGCCCACCGGCAGTGCGCCAGCGGTGACCACATAGCTGTAAGGCGCGGTGCCACCGGTGGCAGACAGCGTCTCGCTAAAGGCCTTGCCCGACACACCCGCCGGCAAGCTCGCCTGACCAAAGGCCACCGTCGCGGTCGCGACACTCAGCGTATAGCTGCGGCTCGCCGTATAAGGCCCACCATTGCCAGTCGCTGTCGCGTCGGTCGCCGTGACGGTGAAGCTGTAGCTGCCGCCGGCGGTGGGCGTGCCGCTCAGCGTGCCGTTGGTACCAAGCGTGACGCCCGCCGGCAGCGCACCCGCCGTCACGGCATAGCTATAGGGCGCGGTCCCGCCGCTCGCGGTGAGTACCTGGCTATAGGCCGCCCCCACCGTCGCATTGGCCAGTGACGCCGGTGCCAGCGCCAGCGCAGGCGCCGCGATGCTGAGCGTGTAGCTACGCGTCGCGCTGTACGGCCCCGAACCGGTTGAACTGTCGGTTGCGGTGATGCTGAAGGTGAAGCTACCCGACTGCGTCGGCGTCCCCGAAAGCGACCCGCTGCTCGACAGCGTCACACCCGCCGGCAAGGCGCCGGCGGTCAGGGTATAGCTGTATGGCGCGGTGCCACCAGTCGCCGACGGCGTTTCGCTATACGCAGCGCCAGACGTTCCCGCCGGCAGATTGGCCGGGCTCAGCGCCACCGTCGCGACCGCGACGGTCAGCGTGTAGTTGCGTGCGGCGGTGTAGGGCCCGCCATTGGCACGCGTGGTCGCATCGGTTGCTGTAACCGTGAAGCTGTAGCTGCCACCAGCGGTTGGCGTGCCGCTCAGCGTACCGTTGGTACCAAGCGTCACGCCTGCCGGTAGCGCACCGGCCGTGACGGCATAGCTATAGGGCGCGGTCCCGCCACTCGCGGTCAGCGCCTGACTATAGGCCGCACCCACCGTCGCATTGGTGAGCGTCGTTGGGGCCAGCGTCAGCGCCGGAACTGCGATCACCAGCGTATAACTGCGCGTCGCGCTATACGGACCCGACCCTGTCGAACTGTCGGTCGCGGTGATGCTGAACGTGAAGCTGCCCGACTGCGTCGGCGTACCCGCCAGCGTGCCATTGCTCGCCAAGGTCACCCCCGTCGGCAACGCGCCTGCGGTGACCACATAGCTGTAGGGCGCGGTGCCACCGGTCGCCGACAGCGTCTCGCTATACGCCGCTCCCGACACACCCGCAGGCAAGTTCGCCGGCGACAACGCCACCGTCGCGGTCGCGACCGTCAGGGTATAGCTGCGCGCGGCCGTGTAAGGCCCGCCATTGCCGCTCGTGGTCGCGTCCGCCGCGGTGACGGTGAAGCTGTAGCTGCCACCAGCGGTCGGCGTACCGCTCAGCGTACCATTGGTGCCAAGCGTCACCCCCGCCGGCAGCGCGCCCGCCGTGACGGCATAGCTGTACGGTGCCGTTCCGCCATTCGCGGTCAGCGCCTGACTATACGCCGCACCCACCGTCGCGTTGGCCAGCGTTGACGGCGCCAGCGTCAGCGCCGGCGCGCCGATCACCAGGGTGTAGCTGCGCGTCGCGCTGTACGGCCCCGAGCCCGTCGAACTGTCGGTCGCGGTGACGCTGAAGGTGAAACTCCCCGATTGCGTCGGCGTCCCCGCCAACACACCGCTGCTCGACAGGGTCACGCCCGCCGGCAATGCGCCGGCGGTCACCGCATAGCCGTACGGCGCGATCCCGCCCGAGGTCGACAGCGTCGCGCTATACGTCACGCCCGACGTTCCCGCCGGCAGGCTCGCGGGCGAGAGCGCCAGCGTGGGGGCGGTGACGCTCAGCGTATAGGCGCGCGCGCCCGTGAAGCCCGCCGCGTTTGTCGCGGTGAGCGTGAAGGCGAAGCTGCCCCCCGCCCCCGGCGTCCCCGTCAGGCGGCCGTCGCTGGCCAGCGTGACGCCGGGGGGCAGCGCGCCCGCGGTGACCGCATAGCTGTAGCTGGTCCCGGCACCGCTGGCGGTGACGGTCTGGTCATAGGCTTGGCCGACGGTCGCGGACGGCAGGGTCGCCGGGGTCACGACGATGGCCGGCGCGGCGACGGTGATGGCGTAGAGCCCCTCGACGCCGAACGGCGTAGTTGCGCTGTCGGTCGCGCGGAGGCGGACGGTGAACGTCCCCGCCGCGCTCGGCGTGCCCGAGATCACCCCGCCGCTCGCCAGCGTCAGCCCGGGCGGCAGCGCCCCGCCGACGACGCTATAGCCGTACGGCGCGATGCCGCCGCTGGTGGTGATGGTCTGGCTGTACGCCGTCCCGCCGGTCGCGGCGGGCAGCGCGGTCGCGGTGGCCGTGTTCGCGGCGGGCGACAGCGTCAGCACCGGCGGCTGGACGCTGGTCGTATAGCTGGCCTGGCCGGCAAAGGGCGCGCCGCTGCCGCTCGCGCTGTCGGTCGCGGTGATCGTATAGGTGAAGCTCCCGGCCGCGCTCGGCGTGCCCGACAGCGTGCCGTCGCTCGCCAGCGTCAGCCCGGTGGGCAGCGCGCCCGCCGTCACCGCGAAGCCATAAGGCGCGGTGCCGCCGCTGGCGGTGAGGCGCTGGCTATAGGCGATGCCGACCTGCGGCGTGGGCAGGGTGGCGGGGCTGAGCGCGATGGTCGGCGCGCCGATGGCGATGCTCTGCTGCACCGGGGTGGCGGGGTCGAAGCTGGTGTCGCCCGCCTGGCTGGCGGTGACGACGCAGGTGCCGACCTGGTCGAAGCGCACGCTGTTGCCCGTGATCGAGCAGATGGCGCGCGAGGCGGCATCGATGGCGATCGCCGGGGTCAGCCCCGAGCTGGCGGTCGCGGCGACCAGATAGGTACCGCCGACGATCGCGCCGGCGGGCGGGGTCGAGGTGAAGCGCACGGTCTGCGCCCCCCGCCCGATCGTGATGGTGAAGGCCTGCGACTGGGCCACCGGCGGATTGCCGCCGGTCGAGTCCTCGGCGGTAACGGTGAAGGCAAACGCCCCCGCGCTGGTCGGCGTGCCCGCCAGCGTGCCGTCGGCCGCCAGCGTCAGTCCGGTGGGCAAGGCGCCCGCCGTCACCGCATAGCGATAGGGCGCGGTGCCGCCCGTCGTGCTGAGCGTGGCGGTATAGGCCGTGCCCACCGTCCCGCTCGCGGGCGGCGCGGCGATGGTCAGCGTCGGGTCACCGATCGTCACGGTCACCGTCGCGGGCGCGGAGGTGCTCACCCCGTTGCTGGCGGTGTAGGTGAAGCTGTCGGTGCCGCGCGCGCCGGCGGCCGGCGTATAGGTCAGGTTCGGCGCGGTGCCGCTGAGCGTACCCCGGGCCGGCGCGGCGGTGATCGCATAGCTCAGCGTGCGCGCGGGCGTGTTGGAATCGGTGCCCGCCAGGGTGATGCTGCGCGCGGTCTGAAACGCGGTCGACACGGCTTGCGCGCTCGCGGTCGGTGCGCCGACATAGGTGAAGCTGCCGGTCGTGGTGCCGGCGCCGGCGGCATTGGTGACCTGCACCGTCGCGGGGCCGGCGCTGCCCGCCGGGGTGATCGCCGTCAGGCTGGTCGCGCTGGCGATCGTCACGCCGGTCGCGGGCGTACCGCCGACCGTGACGGTGCTGCCGCTGGTGAAGTTGGTGCCGATGACGGTGATCGTCGTGCCGCCCGCCGTACCGCCCTCGGCCGGGGTCACGCCGCTGACCGTGGGAAGCGCGACGATGGTGAAGCTGTTGGTCGCGTTCGGCGAGACATTGCCCGCCGCGTCGGTCGCGGTGACCGACACCGTATTGGCCCCCAGCGGCAGATCGACCGCTGGCGCATAGCTGTACGTGCCGCCCGCCGTCGCGGGGGTCGTGCCGGCCGCCGCCCCGTTGATCCGGATCGTAAGGCTGGCATTGCTCTCCGCCGTGCCGGTGATCGCCGGCCGCCGGTTGGCCAGCGTCGCGCCATTGGCGGGCGCGGTGATGACCGGCGTGGCGGGCGCGACCGTGTCGATGATGAAGACATTGCTGCTCGAGGCCGGCGACGCCACCCCCGATGCCGAGGCGACCGCATAGACGCTGTGCGATCCCTGGCCCAGCGCGCTCACCACGGGGTAGCTGAAATTGCCGCCCGAAACGGTCGCGTTACCGTTAAGCGTGCCGTCGATGAAGATCTGGACGGTCGTGCCGCCCGCGGTGACGCCGGTCACGACCGGTGTCGCCGTATTGAGCGTCGATCCGTTGGCCGGGCTGGTCAGCACAGGCGCGGCCGGCGCAGGCGGCCCCGCCACGGTGATCGTCACCGTCGCGGCGCTGGAGGTCGCGAGACCGTTGGAGACGGTGAAGGTGAAGCTGTCCGCCCCGATATAATTGGCGGACGGCGTATAAGTGAGGTTGGGCAAGGTACCGCTCAGCGTGCCATGCGCCGGCGGGCTGCCGATAATAGCATAGGTCAGCGTCCGGGCCGGCGTGTTCGGGTCGCTGCCCGTCAGCGTCACGGCGGTCGCGGTGTTGAAGGTGGCGGTCACGCTCTGCGCGTTGGCGGTCGGCGCCTGGATGACGGTCAGGGTCGCGGCGCTGCTGGTCGCGCTGCCCTGGCTGTTGGTGAAGACCGCACGGTACTGGCGGCCATTGTCGCCCGCTATCGTCGCGGGGGTGGTATAGGTGGCGGCGGTCGCGCCGGCGATGTTGGTGAAGCTGGCGCCGCTGTCGCTCGACACCTGCCACTGGACGCTGGGCGACGGACTGCCCGAGGCGCCAGCGGTGAAGCTGGCCGTCGCGCCGACCGCGACCGTCTGGCCAGCCGGCTGCGTGGTCACCGCGGGCGGGTTGAGCACGACATAGCTATAGCCGTTCGCCAGCGTGGCGGTGCCGCCCGGCGTGGTGACCGCGATCGACGTCGCACCCGCGGCGCCCGCCGGGGTTACCGCCGTAATCTGCGTATCGCCGGTGACCACGAAGCTGGTCGCCGCATTGCCGCCGAAGGTCACCGCGCTCGCCCCCGTCAGCGCGGTGCCGGTGATCGTCACGCTGGTGCCACCGGCGGTCGTCCCCGAACCCGGCGTCGCACCGGTGATGGTGGGCGCCGCGATATAGCTGTATTGCGTGCCCGGGCCGGCCGCGCTCGTCACGCTGCCGGTGGTGACCTGCACGTCATAGGTGCCCGCCGCCTTGGCGGGCAGCGTCGCGCTGAGCTGGTTCGCATTGGTGTAGGTGACGCCCGTCGCGGCGGTGCCGCCGATCGACACGGTCGCGGCCGGGGTGAAATTGGTGCCGGTGATCACCACGTTGCGCGCCGTATTGGCCGGGCCGGAGGTGACGCTCAGCGCGGTCACGGTCGGCGCGGCGAAGCTGTAGCTGACGCTGCCCGTGCTCGCCTGGCCGGCGGTGGTGTCGGTCACGCCGACCGCCACGGTGCCGGCCCCCGCCGGCGTGGTCGCGGTCAGCGTCGTGGCGCTGGCATAGGTTGCCGGGACCGTCGTCGCGCCGAAGCTGGCGCTATAGCTGTTGCCGCTGACGAAGTCGGTGCCGGTGATCGTCACCGGCGTGCCACCCCCGCTCGACCCGCCGGTCGGCGAGATCGCGCTGATCGTCGGTGCGGCGACATAGCGATACTGGTTGCCCGACCCGGTCGCCGATGTGCCGCCCGGCGTGGTGACCGTCACATTGACGGTGCCCGAACCGGCGGGCGCGGTCGCGGTGATCTGCGTCGCGCTGTTGACGGTATAGCTCGACGCCGGGCTGCCGCCGAAACTGACGGCGGTCGCGTTCGTGAAGCCGGTGCCGGTCAGGGTCACGCTGTTGCCGCCTCCCGCTCCTCCCGAAGCGGGCGCGACCGCCGTCACGGCCGGTGCCGCGATATAGGTATAGCCGGTGAAGGTCGCCGAGGCGGTTCCGTTCTTGACGACGGCGATGCCGACCGTGCCCGCCGCATGCGCGGGCGCGGTGGCGACGATCTGCGTGTCCGATGCCGGCGTGACCGAGACGAGGGTGGTGTCGAACCGCACCTGATCGACGCCGGTGAAGTTGCTGCCGTTGATGGTGACCGAGGTTCCACCGGCCGCCGGCCCGGAGGTCGGCGTGATGCCCGAGATCGCGGGGGGCGGCGTGCCGACACAGGTGGCGGATACGGTGAAGGCACCGAGATCGTTGGTGCCCGCGCGTCCGATCCGGGCAAGCACCGCATTGCTCGTGGCCGTGGTGGTCACGGTCAGCGTCGCTGTGCCAACCGCATTGATGTTGGCGGACTGGTTCGTAAAAGCGCCCGTATTCGCGTTCGACACATACAGATATGCCGTAAAACCATTCGTCGATGCCAGCTGCGTCGGAGCATCGGTCCGCACGGTCATCCGAATGACCTCGCCCTCGTCGAAATCGTAAAGCGTCGGACTGAAGCCGTTGTAGCTGGCGGGAAAGGCGACCCCCGCTGCCGTATAAGCAGACGACCGGATTCCCGAGGCCGTGGCGGAAACGCCTTTGGCGCGCCCCGAAGGATTGGGTGCAGCCGTCGAACTGAAATTGGCGGAGTAGTTCAATTCGCCGTTATTGATGGCCGTGCACGCCGCGCTCTCGGCAGCCGCCGCGCAGGGCATCGCCGCGATGGCAAGCGCCGACAGGGCGATCGCCGGTCGCACGATACGACGCGAGGCGCGCGACGCGACATCCGTCTTATCCGACGCAAATTGGTCCGACGACAAAGCGACTCCCGGCGCCGTATCGACAGTGACGCCGGTCTTCACGACACGGCCGAGCGCACGAATAAACGCGCCAAACATGGTCTATAGCCCCCCGGCTTGCCCCTGAGAACATCGCCATTCGGCAATGGACGTCGCACCCGACGCCAAATTTCCGGCGGAGTCAATGTTATAGCTAAGGAATCATCGGCTTTTACAAAATAAAGGTCTCAGCATCCTGTGTGGTACATACCGGTTTCAAAAATGCTACACTTCAGAAATACAAAATTAACTGGATATTATACCAAGCAATCCTGCCTATCCTATAATACCGAATACTTACGCGATAGATCGGATATGGATTTGTGTTCCTGTCTCGCGCAGTCAACAATATCGGCGGACGCGCCAAGAAAGCACCAGCGGCGCGCGAAAGGGAGCGGATATGGAAGCTTACATCGGATACGTGATGTTCACCGCCGGCAGCTATGCCCCCTATGGCTGGTCGCTATGCCAGGGGCAGATTCTCGGCATCGCGCAATATAATGCCGTCTACGCCCTGCTGGGCAACACCTATGGCGGCAATGGCACCAGCACCTTCGGGCTGCCCCATCTGGGCGGGCGCGTTCCCGTCGGCACGGGCCAGGCGCCGGGAATCAGCCATAACTATCAGGCAGGTGAGACGGGCGGCACTGAGCAGACCACCATCCTTACCACGCAAATGCCCGCGCACGTCCACGCCGTTCCGGAGCAGCCCGGCATGGCCGTTGTCACCGACAATACCGTGGATGACAGCACCACCACCGCCAGCGCGGGTGCCCGTCTGGGCAACCTGATCGATCCCAACGTCAGCGGCGCGGCGATCTATGTTCCGGCAGGATCGGGCACCACGACGGTTAACCTGGCCGGAAACCCGGCAGGTACGACCGGCATCGCCGGTGCAAGCCAGCCCATGTCGCTGATGCAGCCCTATCTGGCGATGAATGCGGTCATCTGCCTTCAGGGCCTCTACCCCCCACGCGATTGAGCAAGCGGCCGGCATCCTGTCCCGCGGGACGGGGTGCCGGCTATTTGCCAATCAGTTGAATACCGCCTGATAGATGCGACGATCGCGCAGGGGCGGACGCTGGCTGATGAAAATGCTGTACGGCCCGCCGCGCCCGCAATCGAATTCGTAGGCAAGGTCGAGCAACACGACGTTCAGCGGCGCTTCGAAGACCAGCGAAAAGGGCTGCCGGAAGTCGAGACCGGCGGGCAGGCGCGGCGACGTCTCCACGCGGTCCAACCGCACCTCGACCGATTGCGGCAGGGTGTTCACCTTCACCGTCCTGCCGACCCACGGCAGAAAATCTTCGGGCGTCATCAAATGCATAGCGGGTCCCCTCTCCATGACCACCATCGACGATCAGGCTGAATGGGGCAAGAAGGACCGGGCAGAGATACGACCGGACAGGATCCGTTTCCGCCACGAATGCGCCACCGATACTTCCGTGATTCGCCACGCCCATGCCGGCCACTGGCGTGCACCGCCCGGCGTCGACCTGCCATCGGCGTTGCTCGCCCAACTGCTCGACCAGCAGCACCGATTGCAGGAACATCATATCGCGACGGTGCATCCGGACGCCGATCGACGCATGATCCTGTACGACGGGATGGCGGTCGGCCGGATATGCCTGGTTCGTGACGCCCGCCATTGGCTGGTCGTCGACCTCGCTCTGGTCGCCGAAGCGCAGGGCCACGGCATCGGCCGGATCGTACTGAACCGTCTGATGGACGAAGCCATTCCGGCGCGTGCCGCGATCCTGCTGGACGTAGCCCGCGACAATGTCCGGGCGCAGGCATTGTACCGTCGCGCGGGGTTCGGGCCCGTGGGGAAGGACAGTTGCACCCATTTCCGATGGATATGGCATCCGCCAGCCGCCGACTACCTGCCCCACCTCCGGTCCGATGCAACGCATCCCACGATGGCCGACCGCGGCAACCGGTAGCCGCCTAGCGCGCGTCGGCCGGCTCCGCACCGCCCTCCCGCCAGGCGTCGCGCAGCAACTCCCGCAGCCAGCCGCTGGTCGGGTCGGCGTCCCGGTCGCGTCGCCACAGCAGCGCTACCGGATAGCGCTCCATCGCCATCGGCGGGTCGAAACTGTGCAGCGGGGCGTGACGGCACAGCGCAAGCGCGGCATGCGACGGCAGCGTCGCCACCCGCGCCGATCCGAGCAGGAAGGACGGCAATGCCGCGAATTGCGTCAGCGCCGCGGCGACATGGCGCGTGCGCCCGATCGCCGCCAGTGCCTGATCGACCGCCCCCGATCGGCCGGAATAGGAGACGAGGACATGCGGCAGGCCGACATAGGCGTCGAGCGTCATCGGGTGCAGCACGTCGACCCACGCGGGATCGACCAGGCAGCGATAGCCCGATGTGCCGATTTCCAGCTGCCGGGTCGTCCGGCTGCGACGGGCGGGGCTTGCGACCATTGCCAGCTCGATCCGGCCGGATTCCAGATCGTCCTCGATGGTCTGGCGGTTGCACTGGCGGATGATGATCGACGCACGCGGCGCGGCGACCGCGACCCGGTGCAGCAGCGCCGGCCCGCAGGCGAGCATGAAGTCGTCCGACATGCCGATCGTCACCGCGCGCGCCAGCTCGGCCGGCGCGAACGCCCGCTGCGGCGACAAGGCATCGTGCATCTGCGCCAGCGCCGCTTCGAGCGATGGCGCGATCTCGATCGCTCTGGGGGTGGGCTGCATTCCGTCACGACTGCGCACGAACAGCGGATCGTCGACCATCCGCCGCAACCGGGCGAGCGATCCGCTCACCGCGGACTGGCTGAGGTTCAGGTGCGCGGCGGCACGCGACACGCTGCGTTCGCGCCAGATGGCCAGGAACGCGGTGACCAGGTTGTAATCCACCCGCGCGGTATCGTTGAGACCGATAATCTGCATCGCGATATGCGGTTTGAACGATGCGGTGGACCGCGTCAAATTGGTGCCATCATCAAAGGAGCTCAGCATGCGCCAACATCGCGTCGCCGTCGTCCAGGCCGGAACGACCCTGTTCGATACCCCCCGCACGCTGGAGCGGATGGCCGCGCATTGCGACGCCGCCAAGGGCGAAGGCGTCGAACTCGCGGTGTTTCCGGAGGCCTATATCGGCGGCTATCCCAAGGGCCTCGACTTCGGCGCCCGGGTCGGCACGCGTACGCCGCAGGGGCGCGAGGATTATCTACGCTACTGGCGCGCGGCGATCGACATGGACGGGCCGGAAGTCCGCACGATCGGCGGATTTGCGGCCGACATGAAGGCCCATCTGGTCACCGGCGTCATCGAACGCGACGGCACGACGCTCTACTGCACCGCGCTCTTCTTCGGTCCGGACGGGGCGCTGATCGGCAAGCATCGCAAGCTGATGCCGACCGCCAGCGAACGGCTGGTCTGGGGTCAGGGCGATGGATCGACCCTTCCGGTGCTGGACACGCCGGTCGGCAGGATCGGCGCGGCGATCTGCTGGGAGAATTACATGCCGCCCTTGCGGCAGGCGATGTATGCGCGCGGCATCGAGCTATGGTGTGCGCCGACCGTGGACGAACGCGATATCTGGCAGGCGTCGATGCGCCATATCGCCTATGAAGGGCGGATGTTCATGCTCAGCGCGTGCCAGTACATGACCCGCGCCGATGCGCCGGACGACTATGCTGCCTTTGCCGGCGAAGACCCGGCGACCGAGCGGATCAAGGGCGGCAGCATCATCGTGAACCCGATGGGCGAGGTCGTCGCCGGTCCGCTGCACGGTCGCGAAGGGGTGCTGGCCGCGACGGTCGACCTCGACGACGTGGTGCGCGGACGCTACGACCTCGACGTCGCCGGCCATTATTCGCGGCCGGATGTGTTCACCCTGCAGGTCGATACGACGCCCCGGTCGCAGCTTGTCGTCCGGACGGATGTGCCGGCCGCGGGCGACGACGATCCGGTCTAGGGATCATCGGTCGCCCACGCTGCCGCCCCGTTCCCGCTAAGACGCCGATCGATGCGCGGCGGCCAGCTTGCGATGCGCGTCCGCCGCGGCCGACGACCGCGCGGTGCGGGCCATCGCAAGTTCCTGTTCACATCGCGCCGCGTGATAGTCGTGACCGGCCGTCCGGGGCGGCCGCCTGGCGGTGGCGTGCAGCTTCAGCCAGTTCAGGAACAGTCCCATTCCATTGCCCTCCCGCAAAAGGACGCCGGGGCCGTGTCAGGCCCCGGCGTCTGTCTGTTCAGAACTGGAACCCGACCCCGGCATTGGCACCGCCAAATCCCCGGCTGTCATAGGTTCCGCCGACCTTCACCACTGCGCGGCCATCGGCAAAGGCGCGCGATGCGCCGAATGCGATGGCCGATTGCCCGCGATAGGTGCCGCCGCCCATCGCAATCATCGTCGCGCCCGGCTCCATCGCCTGCGGCAGCGCGGCGACTGCCATCGCGGCCGACGATCCGGCGCTCAGGTCGCGCCGCAACGTGCCCAGGTCGAACCCGATATCGGCGATCCGGCTGTCGATATAGTTCGCAGTCTGGCTGGCGACGCTTTGCAACCCGGCCTGCAACTGGCCCAGATTGACCGCATCGGTCGCCGCGGTTCCGGCCGCGACGTTGCGCAGCGCCACCGGCGTACCGGCCGCATTGCCCAGCGTTACGTTGCCCGACCCGTCATACTGAACCGAATTCGCCCCCAATGTCAGCGCCGCCTGCGCAGTCTGGTTGACGGCATAGAGCTGCCCGCCATTCACCGCCTGCGTCGAACCGGCGGCAACCGTACCGGCGGCGACATTGGCGATCGTCACCGGCGCCGCCGCATTTCCACCGGCCAGCGTGATCTGGTTCGTGCGGGCACCGGTCGCATCCCGGTCATATTGCAGGCTGTTCGACGATTGCTGCGCCACGGCGAACAACTGCCCGCCATTGACCGCGTCGGTCGATCCGGCGGCAACGCTGCCAGCTGCGACATTGTGCAGCGTGACCGCGGCAGCCGGATTGGCGCCGACCAGCGTGACATCGTTGGTCAGCGTGCCGCCGTTCGACGCGGTCGGGCTGTCCGGATTGCTGTACTGGATCGGGCTGACCGTGCTGCCCGCCAGCGAATTGGCCAGCGTCGAGATGGCGCTGGTGTTCGCGGCAACCTGCAGGTTCGTTTCGGCCAGCTGCCCGCCATTGACGGCGTCGGTGGAACCGATCGCGACGTTGCCTGCGCGGAGATTGTGCAGCCCGACCGCACCGCCGCTGGCCGACACCAGGGTTGCATCGTCGGTCAACGTACCGCCATTCGGCGTAGTCGGCGAAGCCGCATCGGCATATTTCAGCGGCTGGTTGCCGACCTGCGTCTGCAAATTGGTGATCGCCGTCGAATTGGCGTCTACCCGCGTCGTCAGATTGGTCACCGCCGACCCCGTGCCGGTCACGTTGGCCTGCAAGTCGGCGATCGCTGCCGTGTTGCCCGCGATCTGCGTCGTCTGGCCGGCGACCACGGTTTCGAGCGTCGTCGTCCGTCCGGCTAGCACGCCCACTGCCTGGTTGGTGGTGTTCAGCTGGTCCCCATTCACCGCGTCGGTCGACCCTGCGCCGACGGTCCCGCCGGCGACATTGTGGAGCGCCACCGCCCCGCCGCTGGCGCCCACCAGCGTCAGGTCGTCGGTCACCGTGCCGCCATTGGGGGTGGTCGGCGTGGCGGCGGTCGAATAGCGGACCGGGCCGAGCGATCCGTTCCCCATCTGGGCGATCGCATTGGTATTGGCGGCGACCTGGGCATTCACCGCGAACAGCTGCGCGCCGTTCACCGCCTCGGTCGAATTGGCCGACACGCTGCCGGCCGCCACGTTCGCGAGCACCGTGCCCGCACTACCGCCCAGCGTCAGCCGGTCGCGGGCGACATTGTCATACTGCACCGCGCTGGCACCGAGCGCCGCCAGTTGCGACGTGTTGGCGGTGACCTGCGTGTCGAGCGCCGCGAGCGACGCGACCGCCGCCCCCAACCGCTGGTCGGTCGCGAAGAGCTGCGACCCGTTGACCGCATCGGTCGAGGTCGCCGACAGCGCGCCGGCATCGACATTGCCGAGCCGAACCGCCGCACCGGGGGTGGTGCCGACCAGCGTGACGCCGCCGGTGCGGACCCCGGCGGCATCGACGTCGTAGCGAACCGCGTTGGCCGTCGACCCCTGCAGCGGGACGATGGTCTGGGTATTGGCGGTAACCCGGGTGTCGAGACCGCCGATCGCGGCGGTGTTCGCATCGACGCGGCCGTTGGTCGCGAACAGCTGCGCGCCGTTCACCGCCTCGGTCGACGTCGCATTCAGCGCGCCTGCCCCGACATTGGCGAGGACGGTGCCACCCGCCCCGGCCAGCGTCGCGCGTGCCCGGGTCGCGTCGTCATAGCCGATGGTGTTCGCGGCCAGTGCGGTGACCCGATCGGCTACGCCCGTAACCTGACCCACGGTCGCCGCATCGGTCGCCGCCGATCCCGCCGCGACATTGGTGATCTGCCGCAGGCCGCCCGCGGTCCCGACCGATACTTCACCGGCCGAGTTCTGCGTGCCGGTCAGCCCGATCGCGGTATAACCGGTCTGCGCCCCCCGCCCGGCAATCGACCCGGCGCCCAGCGCGACGCTGTTCGCCGCCGTCACCTGTGCATTGGTGCCAAAGGCGATGCTGCCCGTCGCACCGGCTTCGGCGCGGGCGTTGTTGCCGAAGGCGATGGCGTTGACGTCGGCGGCAAAGGACGGCGTACCGTCGAGGCCCAGGCCCGAAATCCGGTTGCCGCCGATCGACAGGCCGGCCGAGCTATCGAGGCTGATCGCATCGGCCGTCATCTGGCACTGGTCGTTCGGCCCGACGATGTTGCCGTTGGTGTCGAGCACCTGCAACGTGATCGGCGCGCCCGACGCCGCCTGGTTCAGCAGGCCGGTCGCATTGGTGTTGAGCGGCGGCAGGACGGCGCCGAGCAGCTGCAGGTTCAGGATGCCGTTCACCGTCTGCTCGATCGGCGCGGTAATCCCGGTCACCACCGGTGCGACGATATAGGTCACGACCGAGCGTGGCAGCTGGACGCCGCTACAGGCGCTGACGACGCGCGTCTGTGCGGCCGCCTGCTGCGCCGTGGCGGCGCCGATGGAGATGGTCGTGCCGAGCAGGATCTTCAGCAACCGGTTCGACCGGCCGGAACGCGCCTGGGTATGGGAAACTCGCATACATCCTCCTGTGTCACCCGACTGTTGGACTGGGTCGACGGAGGATGATCGAACGCCGGTCGCGATTCTGCTTACGGCAAGCCGTTGCGTTTCCAGCATTTTGCGGACGGAATTAACCAACGCAGGTTGATTCCGCGCACTGCGTCGGCCGCAGGTGCGGCGTTATAAGGTATAACCGACGCAATATCCGCAACTGGCGCCATCAGCAGATTACGCCTGATGCGATCACTATTGCAGCGTCCGGCAACGATCACCACGCATCGCCGCCAAGATTCTGAGTTCCCCGGAAAATATCGCAGCAACATTTTGTTTCAAACCCGTCACGGACCCGGGAATTGTCGCACGCGTTACGTGTAAAAGAGGGGAAGCAATGATCGATATACTGGGCAGCTATTGCGGTACTGCGCCTGACGCCGCGACATGGTATTGGCGGTGGAACACCGATCTGTTTCTCGTTGTTTTACTGATACTTTCGGCGGCGATGTTCACGCGCCTGCCAGCGAGGCGGCGGTCGAGCGGTATCGTCGCGACGATCGTCCTGGGGATCGCTTTCCTGTCGCCGCTATGCGCGCTGTCGGTGGCGCTGTTCTCCGCCCGGACGCTTCACCACCTGCTCCTGATCGGCGTCGCCGCCCCGCTGCTGGCCGCCGCGCTGCCTGGACGTAGCGCGCCGAGCCCGAGCATCGCGTTCGCGCTTTCCACCAGCGTGCTGTGGGCATGGCACCTGCCCGCCGCCTATGACGCCGCCCTCGCCAACAGGGCGCTGTACTGGGTGATGCAGGCCAGCCTGCTGGGCAGCGCCTGGGTCTATTGGCGGGCGGTGCGCCACGCCGCCCCGCCACTGGCACTCGCCCTGATCGGCGTGGGCGCGGCACAGATGGGGATGCTGGGTGCGATCCTGACCTTCGTCGCGCGGCCCCTGTATGCCACGCACCTGTCGACGACGGTGCCGTTCGGCATCGGGCCGCTGGCCGATCAGCAGCTGGCCGGTCTGGCGATGTGGGTGCTCGGCCTGATCCCCTATGCCGTCATCGGGGCGCTGGTGATGCGGTCGTCGTGGCGCCGAATGGTGGCGGCATGATCCTGAGCATCGTCAAGGCGCTGCACATCGCCGCGTTGATCCTGTGGTGCGCCGGGTTGATCGCGCTGCCGCTGGTGCTCGCCAAACATAGCCGCGACGAGGCGCAGACGACCTATGCCCGGCTGCGACTGCTGACGCATGACAGCTATACGATGATCGTCACCCCGGCGGCGGTCGTGGCGATCGCGGCGGGCACCGCGCTGATCTATCTGCGCGGCGTGTTCGAACCGTGGATGTTCGCCAAGCTCGTCGCGGTCGGCCTGCTCGTGTGCCTTCATGCCTTTGTCGGCCATGTCGTGCTGCTGATGAGCGAGCGGCGCGGGGAATATGCGCCGCCATCGGCCGTGCCCCTGGTCGTCGCCAGCATCCTGACGATGACCGTCGTCCTCTTGCTGGTGCTCGCCAAGCCGGTCGTGCCGGACATCGCGCCGGCCTGGCTCAAGTCACCGCAGAACCGTCAGCTTCCTGTCGAAGAGACACCGATTTGATACTCGAACACCAGCTTGCCGCCGTGCCACCCGGTGAAGCCCGTAAAGGCGACCGCGAAGAGCGAGAGGAGCAGCCCGTAGGGCAGCACCGCCTGTTCATATCCGGTCAGCCGCAGGCCCCAGTTCGCGCCGAGGATCGACAACAGCATGACCGCGATGATGAAATGCGTCCAGCTGGCCGAACGCGCACGGATGCCGGGCACCAGCAACAGCTCGACCGTCCCCGCGATGCCGGCGAGCACGCCGAACAGAAACCCGGCGCCCGACGCCCACAAAGCGGCGCGCGCCCAGAAAGTGTCGCCGGTCCACCAGTACAACAGGTCGGCGCCCAGCGTGCAGGTGGTCAGCGCGATGGGAAAGGCGACCAGCATGGCGTGGATGGGATGGCCCGCCACCGCGATCTTGGATTCGGTGCGATGAAACGCTTCCTTTTGCTCGATGGGATCGACCAGCCGGGTTTCGGCCGTGTCGGTGTGCGCGGAATCGGTCGACATGGGGCAGCTATTCTCCGGGCCGGGGCGGGCCGCGCCGGCATGTGCGCGACAACGCTCGTCGCGCTGTCCGGTTGCACGGGCGAATTGTCGACGATCGATCCGGCCGGTCCCCATGCCCGTTCGGTCGCGACGATGTGGTGGGTGATGCTGGGCGGATCGACGCTCCTTGCCGGGCTGGTTTTCGTGCTCCTCGCGCTCGCGTTCCGCCGCCGGAGTGCCGAGCGCCGCGCGGCATCGGGGCGGTTGTGGATCGGCGTGCTGGGCCTTGCCATGCCCGGCGTCGTGCTGCTCTCGCTGGTCGGCTATGCGCTCAGCGTCGGCATCGGCACGCTGCCGACGGCCGATGCGGCGGCGGTCGAGATACGCGTGGCGGCGCGGCAATATGCGTGGGACGTCGTCCATCCGGGCGGCATCGCCACGCAGAACGTGCTGCACATCCCGGCCGGACGGCCCGCAGACCTCGTCATCACCTCGACCGATGTGATCCATAGCCTGTGGATCCCGCGGCTGGCCGGAAAGATGGATGCGATCCCCGGCCATACCAACCGGTTGCGGGTGATCGCCGATGCGCCGGGCATCTATCGCGGCAAATGCGCCGAATATTGCGGGGTCGGGCACAAGGACCATGGCTTCACCGTCGTCGCGCATGACGCGGCGGGATGGGCCGCGTTCACGGGAGGGGAACGATGAGCGCGCTGAAACTGCACCGCGAACTGACCGCGATCTGGCGCACGGAGCCGGGCTGGCGCGGTCATTTCCGATCGGTCAACCATAGCGATATCGGCAAGCGGTTCATCGTCGCGGCCTTCGTCTTCTTCGCGATCGGCGGTGTGCTGGCGATGCTGATCCGCGCACAGCTCGCCACGCCGCGCAGCGCCTTTGTCGGGCCGGAGGTCTATAACCAGCTGTTCACGATGCATGGCAGCATCATGATGTTCCTGTTCGCCATCCCGATGTTCGAAGGGCTGACGATGTATCTGCTGCCCAAGATGCTCGGCAGCCGCGACCTGGCGTTTCCGCGCCTCTCCTCGCTCGGCTGGTGGTGCTACCTGTTCGGCGGCACGATCATCATCGTCGCGATGCTGGCCGGGGTCGCGCCCAATGCGGGCTGGTTCCTGTATCCCCCGCTGTCGGGCAAGGCCTATACGCCGGGTATCAATTCCGACGTCTGGCTGCTCGGCATCACCTTCGTCGAAATCTCGGCGATGTGCGCCGCGATCGAGATCACCGTGTCGATCCTGAAACTGCGCGCGGCGGGCATGCGGCTCGACCGGATGCCGATCTTCGCCTGGTATCTGCTGGGGACGGCGGGGATGATGGTCTTCGGCTTTCCGCCGCTGATCC
This sequence comes from Sphingomonas sp. ABOLH, assembly GCF_003951715.1. Lineage (NCBI taxonomy): Bacteria > Pseudomonadati > Pseudomonadota > Alphaproteobacteria > Sphingomonadales > Sphingomonadaceae > Sphingomonas > Sphingomonas sp. ABOLH. Next base: position 42,910 of record NZ_QQWV01000016.1, read on the forward strand.
TGGGGTCGATCCTGCTGGAGGTCGAGCGGGCGTTCGGCTGGCCCTTCTATGCACCCGAACTCGGCGGATCGCCGCTGCTGTGGCAGCATCTATTCTGGCTGTTCGGCCATCCGGAGGTCTACATCATCTTCCTGCCCGCCGCCGGCGCGGTATCGACCATCCTGCCGGTGATGGCGCGTACCCGGCTGCTCGGGCACGGCGCGATCGTCGCGGCGATCATGGCGCTGGCGTTCCTCAGCTTCGGGCTGTGGGTGCACCACATGTTCACCACCGGCATCCCGCACATGGCGCTCGGCTTCTTTTCGGCCGCCTCCGCGCTGGTCGCGGTGCCGACCGCGGTGCAGGTGTTCGCGTGGCTGGGGACGTTGTGGCAGGGGCGGCCGGAAATGAAGCTGCCGATGCTCTACCTGATCGGCTTCTTCATCGTGTTCGTGATCGGCGGGCTGACCGGCGTCATGCTGGCGATGGTGCCGTTCGACGCGCAGGCGCACGACACCGCCTTCGTCACCGCGCATCTCCATTACGTGCTGGTCGGCGGGTTCGTGTTCCCGATGCTGGCCGCCGCCTATTACTGGCTGCCGCACATCACCGGGCGCGAACGGGTGATGCGGATCGGGGAAGCGGCGTTCTGGCTGATCTTCATCGGGTTCAACCTCACCTTCTTCATGATGCACCTGACCGGATTGCTGGGGATGCCGCGGCGGATCGATACCTATCCCGAGGGGATGGGCTGGACATGGCTGAACCTGTTGTCGTCGGTCGGCGGCTTCCTGCAGGCGTTCGGCTTTGCGCTGTTCCTGATCGACGTCGTGCTGCAGATCTGGCTGGGGCGGATCCATCGCCGCAACCCTTGGGGGGCGACGACGCTGGAATGGGCGATGCCGATCCCGTCGACGGCGTACAACTTCGCCAGCCTGCCGACGGTGGCGACCCGCGATCCGCTGGCCGACGATCCCGATCTGGGCGTGTCGCTCGCGCGCGGCCGGGGGCTGCTGGCGACGCCGCGCCACGGCTGGCGCGAGACGCTGGCGGTGGACATGACCACCGGCGCGCCCGACCATGTCACGATCCTGCCGGGCAATAGCTGGCTGCCGATCGGCACCGCCGCGATGCTGGGCGGCTTCTTCCTCGCGATGCTGGCCGGGGTCTATATCGTCGCGCCGGTGTTCCTGCTGGGCGTGGTCTGGCTCGGCTGGCGCTGGGCGTGGAGCAACGGCATCCGCCGCGACGTGGGGACGGTCGCGGTCGGTGACGGCCTGTCGCTGCCGACCAGCTTCGAGGCCGCGCGCACGACCGGCTGGTGGGGCAGCATCTTCGCACTGTGCGCCAGCGCGACGCTCTTCGCGTCGTTGCTGTTCGGCTATGCCTTTCTGTGGACCATCGCGCCCAACTGGCCCCCGCCCCGGCTGATCGAACCATCGCTGCTGGTGCCGCTGGTCGCGGTCGTTGGCGCGGTCGCGGCGGGCCTTGGCGGGCGCGGGGGGAACCATCCGCTGCTGCTGGGCGGGCAGGTCGCGATCGTGGCGGCGCTGGGCTGGCTGCTGACCGGAGCCCCCGGCCCCACCACCCATGCCTATGCCGCGGTCAGCGCGATGCTCGTAGCCTATGCGGTCTTCCACGCCGCGCTGGCCGCGATCATGGGTGGGTTCCTGGTGGCGCGGGCGCGCAGCGGCTTTCATTCGGCGACGCGTGGCGGCGAGGCGCGGATCGTCCGGCTGTGGAGCGATCATGCCGCCGGGGTCGGCGTCCTCGTCGCGATCCTGCTCGTGCTGCCGGGGTGGCTCGCATGATCGTGCTGCTGCGCCTTTCGGCGGGCCTGATCGGATGGGCCGTGGCCTTCTGCCTGATCTACGCCCTGCATGGTCTCGGCTGCTCCGGCGGGTGGGCGGGAGCCGGCGTCGGCGGTATGAGCGTCCATCGCGCCGTCCTGCTGGCCGGCTGGGCATTCTCGCTCGCCGCGACGGCGGGGATCGCGCTGTGGCTGCGGCGGTTCCGCGCGACCAGCCTCGATCGTGCGGCAGCCGCGCTCGGGTGGGTCGGGTTCGCCGCGACGCTCATTACCTTCGCCCCGATCGCCGTCGTGCCGGCGTGTCTGTGATGCGCGACGATACCTCCGCCGCCTTGCGCTGCACCTCCCGGGAGTTGGCCGCATGAACGCTCGCCGCATCCTGTTCCTGGGGCTACAGACCCTTACCGGCCTGCTCGGCGCAGCGATGACGGCGCTGGGACTGTGGCTCGTGACGCTGGGGGGCACCGCCTATTATCTCGTCACCGGCCTGCTGCTGGTCGCAGGCGCCGTCGTCGCATGGCGCGGCCGTCCGGCAACGGCGGTCGTGGCCGGTGGGGTCGCGCTGCTCGTCACCTTGCTGTGGTCGCTGGTCGAGATCGCGGGCAAGGGGTGGATGGAGTCCTGGGGCTTCGACCTTGCCGGTCGGGTCGGCCTGCTCGGCGCGCTGGTACTGGCGTCCGCCGTCGTCGGGCTGATACCCCTCGGCACCCGCCCGTTGCGCACCGTCGCGATCGGCGCGGTCGGCCTGTTGCTGACCATTGCCGCCACCCTCGCCTTCTTCTGGGAGCGTCCCGGAACCGCGCGAACCGCCGTCGCGGTTGCCCCCGGCCCAGCCGACACCGACTGGACCGCCTTCGGCGGCACCAATGCCGGCACGCGCTATTCCCCGGCGACGCAGATCACGCCGGCCAATGTCGGCTCCCTGCGCGAAGCATGGCGGTTCCACACCGGCGACCTGCCCGAACAGGACGGACGCGTCTTCTTCTCGGCGCAGAACACCCCGCTCAAGGCCGACGACACCCTCTTTCTATGCTCGCCACGCAACCGTGTCTTCGCACTGGACCCGGCGACCGGGCGCGAGAAATGGCGGTTCGTGCCGACCATCGTGCCGCGCACGCTCGAATCCGCCTTCTCGGTCGCATGCCGCACCGTTGGTTATCATGCGGCACCAGGCGAGGGCGCAGCAATCTGCGCCCGCCGCATCTTCGTCGCAGTCGCCGATGGCCGGCTGATCGCGCTGGACGCACGGACCGGGCGGCGCTGCCCGGGCTTCGGGCGCGACGGCACGGTCGACCTGACCGCCGGCATGGGCCTCAAGGAACCCGGCCATGCGTCGAGCAATTCCGGCCCATCGGTCATCGGCGACATGGTCGTCGTCGGGCAGCAGGTGAGCGACAACCAGCGCCGCGACGCGCCGTCCGGCGTCGTGCGCGCCTATGACGCCACCACCGGTGCGCTGCGCTGGGCGTGGGACGCGAAGCGCAGCGACGCCCGAGCCCCGCTCGACGCGGACCAGACCTGGCCCAAGGGGACGCCGAACGTCTGGAACGTCATCTCGGGCGATGCCGGGCTCGGGCTGGTGCTGCTGGCGACCGGCAATGCCGGCAACGACCATTGGGGCGGCAATCGCGATCCGGAGGACGACCGTTTCAGCAGCGCGGTCGTCGCGGTCGACCTGGCGACCGGGGCGACCCGCTGGGCATTCCGCACCGTCGAGCGGGACCGTTTCGACTATGATTCGGGCGCACAGCCGGTGCTGACGACGCTCCCGGTGGGCGGCGCGGCACGGCCGGTGGTGATCCAGGCAACGAAGACCGGGTCGCTGTTCGTCCTAGATGCCCGCACCGGTCGCCCGGTCACGCCGGTCGACTATCGCCCGGTCCCGACCGACGGCATGCCGGGCGACCGGCTGTCGCCGGTACAACCGCAATCGGTAGCATATCCCAATCTGTCGGGGCGTCCGGAACGCGATCCCGAACGCATCGATGCGCGTCATAGCTGGGGCCTGACCCCGCTCGACGCCGCGCTGTGCCGGATCCAGTTCCACCGCATGCGCTATGACGGCATCTACACCCCGCCGACCGGCAAGGGCCTAGGGACCTTGCTGTTCCCCGGCACCGTCGGCGGCATGAACTGGGGCGGAATCGCACTCGACCCCGCGCGCGGCGTCATCATCAGCAACCACAGCCGCCTGCCCAACCGTGTCCAGCTGATCCCCCGCGCCGATGTCGCCGATCCGGCGATCGGCGATGGCGGACGTCGCCCCGACCAGGCGGTCGCCCCGCAGAAGGGCGCACCCTATGGCGTCGACCGGCCGATGTGGCTGTCGCCGCTGGGCGTGCCCTGCATCGCGCCGCCCTGGGGCTATATCGCCGCGACCGACCTGCGCAGCGGTCGGCTGCTCTGGTCGCAACCGCTGGGAACCGGCCGCGATACCGGGCCGCTGGGCATTCCGTCGCAGTTGCGCATCGTCATCGGTACGCCGAACCTGGGCGGCGCAGTAACGACCGCCGGGGGCCTTACCTTCATCGCCGCCGCGCAGGACCATTATCTGCGCGCGTTCGAAACCACCACCGGGCGGTTGCTATGGTCGGCGCGACTGCCCGCCGGCGGCCAGTCCTCGGCGATGACCTATATGCATCGCGGTCGCCAATATGTCGCGATCGGCGCGACCGGTCACGCCCGGTTCGAGACGAAGCTGGGAGATGCCCTGACGGTCTATGCGCTGCCCACCCCGCCGGCTAAGTAATTGACGTAGCGCGCTTCGTCGCAAAATACTCTGACAAATCCGCAGTCCTTGCTATGGGGCGGCGGACAGCAACGGAGGGATGCGGCGATGATGTGGGCCAGGCGCGACATATTGAAGGCGGGATCGGCGATCGTGGCGACGACCGGCCTTCCGCGGCTGGCACGGGCGCAAGTCGGCGGGACGAGCGTCGGCACGCTCGAAATTGATACCGCCGGGCGGCGGGCGCCGATCTCGCCGCTGATCTTCGGGCAGTTCATCGAATTTCTCGGCCGTTCGATTACCGGCGGCATCTTCGAGGAGGGATCGCCGCTCTCCGACGCCAACGGCTTCCGGCGTGACGTGCTGGCCAAGGTGCTGGGACTGCAACCGACGATCCTGCGCTTTCCCGGCGGTACGGTAACGAAAATCTACCATTGGGAGGACGGGATCGGCCCGCGGGCGACGCGTCGTGTCCGCCCCAACCTGATCTGGGGCGGGGTCGAGGACAATCATTTCGGCACCGACGAATTCATTCGCTACGCCCGCGAACTCAAGGCCGAACCGTTCATCACCGTCAGCATGGGTGTCGGCACCGCCGAGGAAGCGTCGAACTGGGTCGAATATTGCAACGGCACCGGCAGGACCCATTATGCCGATTTGCGTCGCCGCAACGGCTTCGACGCGCCGCATGCCGTGAAATATTGGGGGCTGGGCAACGAAGAGGACGCCGAACCCGATGCCGGCCGGTTGCAGGACCCGGCCGACTATGTGCGGGAGGCATGGTATTATGCCAAGCTGATGAAATTGCAGGACCCGTCGATCAAGCTGATCGCGGCGGGCGGCGGACAGGCGTGGAACGAACGGGTCGTCCACGAGCTGCACCCCGTTGCCGACTATCTCGCGCTCCATCTCTATCCCAAGACGCAGGGCGGCGTGCCACTGTCGCTCATCAAGAGCGCCGACGATACCGAGGCGACGATCGGCACGATCCGGGACCAGATCGCCCGCCTCGCCCCGCCGCGGGTGACCGAATTCAACAAATGGTATCGCTTCCCGCCCCGCGCGGCGCCGATGATGATCGCGCTCGATGAAATCGGCATATGGGAAGATGCCGGCGGCGGCGTCTACAACATGGAAACCCGGTACGACTGGAATCACGCGCTGGCGACGGCGACGCTGTACAACGTCATGATCCGCAATGCCGACATCATCGGCATGGCGACCTGGGCACAGACGGTGAACGTGCTGGCGCCGATCCTGACCAATGCGACCGGATCGATCGCGCAGACCATCTGGTTCGTCATGGCGCTCTATCGTCGCTTCTGTGGCAGCCACCGGCTGTCGGCGACCCTGCCCTCGCCGGTGCTCGCGCTGCCCGGCGCGGAACAGCAGCGCTCGCTCGACACCGCCGCGACGATCGACGATGCCGGTGGCACGATCAGCGTGTTCGTCGTCAACCGGCATCCCGACCGGGCGGTCGCAACCCGCATCGCGCGACCGGCCGGTTATCGCCGGGTCGATCTGCACGAACTGTCGGCCCCTTCGCCGCGCAGCGCCAATACGCTCGACCGGCCGGAGGAGAATGTCGTGGCGGAACGGTCCCGCACGCTGGGCACCATCCCCGACCACTACAGTTTCCCGGCCCACTCGATCACGGTGCTGCACTTCCGCCGCTGACCGGCCGGGCAGATGCGTCGCGAATATTCATCCTTCCGAATGACCTCCCCGGTTGACAGATCGCGGCGCAAAAAGAATAATCAATTTAATTAATCGAATCAGGCGGCGAACGGATCGCCTGACGAAACATTGGGGAGGTCCGATGCGCTACGACTCGTCGACGGTAGTTCGTTCGGTATTGCTGGGTGCAGTATCGGTTTTTGGTCTGGCAGCATCGGGCGGCGCCTGGGCGCAAACCGGGGTCGGCAACACCCCCGCCGCGCCGACCACCCCCGCCGATGCGGTCGCCGCCCCCGAACAGGTCGATGCCACCGGCGACGAGATCGTCGTGACCGGCATCCGTGCATCGCAGGCCCGCTCGGTCGAAATCAAGCGCAACGCCGCCAGCGTGGTCGAAGCGATCAGCGCGCAGGATATCGGCAAGCTCCCCGACGTCACCATCTCGGATTCGCTGCAACGCATTCCGGGCGTACAGATCCGCCGCGAGGCGGGTGAAGGCGGCGCGGTCAACATCCGCGGCCTGCCGCAGGTCACCACGTTGATGAACGGCGAACAGTTCCTCGGCGCCAATTCGGTGACGACGGTCCAGCCGAACTTCACCGACATTCCCTCGCAGCTTTTCTCCGGCGCGACGGTGTTCAAGTCGCCGACCGCGTCGCTGCAACAGGCGGGCCTGTCCGGCACGGTCGACCTGCTTACGCGTCGGCCGATGGATTTGAAGAGCGGGCTGACGCTGTCGGCGGCCGCCGAAGGGCAATATGGCGACGAGACCAAGAATTGGAGCCCGTCGGCCAACGGCCTGATCGCCTATCATGGCGATCGCTTCGGCGTGCTGGTGTCGGCCGCCTATAGCGACCTGACGCTCGGCAACAGCTTCCGCGGCGTGCAGGATTACGGCGTCGCGCTGAACAACGAAGGCGGTAGCGCGACCAACCCGGGCGCGTTCGCGGTCGGCAACAACGGCGTCAGCCGCGGCACGCCGGTGCGCAATGCGCAGGGCGCGATCATCGGCTATGACGTGAACGGCGACGGCGATGCCAATGACGCGTTCATCACGCCGCAGTCACACACCGCGTGGAACCGCATCACCAACCGCGAACGCTTCGGCGCCAACGCCTCGCTCCAGTTCGAGATCAACGATGCGCTCAAACTGACCGCCGACGGCTTCTACACGCGGCAGACGCAATATGACCGCACCGCCGGTTTCCAGTTTTCCAACGTCGACTGGCTGTCGTCGCCGTTCCTGCCGACCAAGTCGCGCGATACCGGCGCGGTCGTCGGCGGCTACAACGTCAACACGGTGCAGCAATATACCTACAGCCTGCCCAACTTTGACAGCTATTCGGAAACCTTCCGCACCAAGAGCGAATCGCAGAACTATAATCTTCAGCTCGACTGGCAGCCGAGCGACCAGTTCAAGGGTACGATCCGCGGCATCTATGGCAAGGCGTCGCGCCGCCGCGACCAGTCCTATACCCAGTTCAACCTGACCAACGGCAGCCAATGGGCCTATAACGGCGTCGGCAACTATCCCGCCTCGCTCGGCGGCGACCGTCGGTTCAACCCGACCGGCTTCCAGATCTACAGCCAGACCGCGACCGTCGATTATTCCAGCGGCGCGCCGGTGTTCGGCTTCTCGCCGGCCTTCCTGTCGCAGGTGTCCGATCCTTCGCGCTACGGGCTGAAGACGATCTCGTCCGAAGGCAATGTGTATCAGGAAGGCGATCTGTGGGCGCTGCGCGCCGATGGCGAATATACCGCCGATAACGGTGTGAAGCTGTCGTTCGGTGGCCGCTATGGCGAACGCAATGTCGACCAGTTCACCTTTGACCGCGTCTCGCCCTTCTATGCCGGCAACACCGACAATGCCGCCAACCCGGCGGGCGGATGCCTCGTCAAGTGGAAGGCGTTCGACGTCAACCTGAACGACAACAAGTGCGCCGTGCTCGATGCGCAGGGCAACGCCTATACCGCGGGCTATACCCGGCAGGCGAACGATCCGGTCTTCGCCGGACTGGTCAAGCAATATGCCCTGCCCGCCGCCGGCGCACCGGCGCTCTACGTGCTCGACCCGCACGCGATGGACGACAGCGAGGCGTGGCAGAACAAATTCTATCCCGGCAGCCAGAATCTGGTCAATCCGGCGGACTCGTTCACCGTCAACGTCCGCCAGATCTCGGGCTATGGCCAGGTTTCGGGCGAGGGCGAGCTGTTCGGCATGCCGTTCCGGGCGAATGGCGGGCTTCAGGTCGTCAATACCCGGCTGAACGTCCGCCAGAACATCGTCGGCGCGCCGCAGCCCTATGGCGTGTCGGGGGTCGATGCCGGCGACGTGACGACTGAGCGGGAGTTCACCGACTTCCTGCCCGCCTTCAACGTCGCGTTCGACGTAACCGACAAGCTGCGCGCCCGGGCCGCCTTCTCCAAGACGATGACGGTGCTCGACTTCCTGCAATGGGGCGGTGGCCTGAACGTCAACTATGCGATCAATACCCAGGTCAATCCGGCCCGGTTCGAGGCGCGGACGGCGGATTCGCGCGGCAACCCGAACCTCAACCCGTGGCGCGCGACCAATGCCGAAGCGAGCCTCGAATATTATACCGGCCGCTCCAGCCTGGTCGCGGTCGGCGCCTTCTACATCGCGGTCGACAGCTTCATCACCACCACCACCGAACTGCGCAACGACATCCCCGACAATGACGGCGTGATCCGTCGCCCGGTCGTCACCAACACGCTGGCGCAGGGCGAAGGCGGTACGCTGAAGGGCATCGAGGCATCGGCCCGCCAGTCGCTCGCCGATTACGGCGTGGGCGGCTTCCTCGGCGGCTTCGGCGTCGACGCGAACTACACGCTGTCGCTGGGCGATGCCGGACAGATCGACCTCGCCGGCAACAAGATGCCGTTCCAGGACAACAGCAAGCATCAGGTCAACGCCGCCCTCTGGTTCGAGAAGTACGGGTTGCAGGCGCGCGTCGCGTACAACTTCCGCTCGAAGCGGCTCGCCTCGTCCAACTATGGTGGCATTCAGGGGCTGGCCCAGTATCAGGAACCGACCAACTATCTCGACGCGTCGATCTCCTACGACATCACGCCGCATTTCAGCATCTACGGCCAGGCATCGAACCTGACCGCGGAGACCGAACGCTACTACCTGACCTGGCAGGATCAGGTGTTCAACGAGAACATCTACGAACGCCGCTTCATCGCCGGCGTGCGGGCGAAGTTCTGAGCCGCGTGGCGACGTGGCGGGTTGCCGACATGTCGCCACCTGCTTGGCCATTTCGTCACCGCAGCGCAGGCCGGGGTCTCTGCGAGGGGACCGCAGCACCCGCCCCATGGAGACCCCAGCCTGCGCTGGGGTGACGACTGGGGCAGAATGTTTGCAAAATGTGGCCGTACCCCGCCTGCGCGGGGGTACGGTAGTAGGCGATACGAACGACACAAGCGACACGGGGGGGACAGATGCCGCACGAACCGGTTCGATCGATCGTCATCGTCGGTGGTGGGACGGCGGGGTGGATGGCGGCGACCTATCTGGCGCGGCGGCTCGCCCATCTGAACCTGTCGATCACCGTCGTCGACAGCGCGGCGATCGGTACCGTCGGCGTCGGCGAGGCGACCGTCCCGGCGATCCGCGACTTCCTGTCGGCGATCGAGCTGGGTGAGGCCGATGTGCTGCGCGAAACCGGCGGCACGATCAAATACGGCATCCGCTTCGACGGCTGGGGCGGCGAAGGCCACCGCTTCTTCCACCCCTTCGGCCTGTATGGCGTCGGGGCGGAGGGCGTCGCCTTCCACCAATACTGGCTGCGACTGAACGCGCTGGGCAAGGCCGGACCGCTCGCCGACTATTGCCTCGCCACCCAACTGGCCCGCAACGGCCTGTTCCTGCCGCCGGTCGACCGGCCGGCCAACGATATCGGCGTGTTCAACTTCGCGCTGCATTTCGATGCCGCCGCCTTTGCCGCGCTGCTGCGCCGCCCCGCGCTTGCCAACCGGGTCGCGCATGTCGACGGGCGGATCGTATCGGTCGCGACCGACCAGCCGCGCGGCCTTGTGACGCAGGTGACGCTGGAAGATGGGCGCACGATCGCCGGCGACCTGTGGATCGACGCGTCGGGGTTCCGCAGCCTGTTGCTGGGCGAGGCACTGGGCGTGCCCTATGTCGACTGGCGCCACTGGCTGCCATGCGACCGTGCGGTGGCGATCCCGTGCCGCGCCGCGCCGGGCGATCCGACGCCCTATACCGTCGCGACCGCGCGCAAGGCCGGGTGGCAATGGCGTATCCCGCTGCGCCACCGTATCGGCAATGGCAGCGTCTATTGCAGCAGCTTCCAGTCCGATGCCGATGCGGAGGACGCGCTGCTCGCGACGCTCGAAGGAGCCCCGCTCGCCGATCCCAACCGCCTGCGCTTCGTCACCGGGCACCGCGCACGCTTCTGGAGCGGCAATGTCGTAGGCCTGGGCCTCGCCTCGGGCTTCCTCGAGCCGCTGGAATCGACCAGCATCTCGCTGATCCAATCGGGCCTGGAACGCTTCGTCGCACTGTTCCCCGACCGCGACTGCGATCCCCGCCTCGCCGCCACCTATAACCGGCAATCGGTGCTGGAATTCGAACGGCTGCGCGACTTCCTGTTCCTCCATTATCTCGCCAACGGCCGCGACGAGCCGTTCTGGCAGGCCATCCGCGCGGTCGAACCGCCCGCCCCCTTGCAGATCAAGCTGGACGCATGGCGTTCGGGAGGAGAATTCGTGCGCAACGAATGGGATACATTCCAGGACCCCAGCTGGCTGAGCCTCTATGCCGGGTTCGGCGACCTGCCCGACCGGCATTCGCCGCTGGCCGACGCGATCGGCGAAGACGCCCTGCTCGAAAGCTTCGGGCGGATGCGCGCCGCGATCGCGCGGACCCTGTCCCATGCCGAACCGCATGGTGCGTTCCTCGCCCGGGTGGCAGGCGCATGAGCGGCGCGACCCACACCCGCGCCGTCATCGCGATGAGCCTCGGCGGGCTGTTGTTCGGGTTCGACACCGCCGTCATCTCCGGCGTCACCGATGCCCTGCGCAGCCAATATGCCCTGTCCGAAGCGGGCCTCGGCCTCGCCGTCTCCGCCGCGCTGTGGGGAACGCTGGTCGGCGCGCTGTTCAGCGGCGCACCGGGCGACCGCTGGGGCAGCCTTGCCGTACTCCGCGTCATCGGGCTGCTCTATGTCGTGTCGGCGGTCGGCTGTGCCATCGCCACCACGCTGACCGGCTTCATCGCCTTTCGCGTGCTGGGCGGCCTCGCCATCGGTGCATCGTCGGTCCTGGTCCCGGTCTATATCGCCGAGATCAGTTCGGCGAAGCGGCGCGGGCTGCTGGTCGGCCTGTTCCAGTTCAACATCGTCGCCGGCATCCTGGTCGCCTATCTCAGCAACTATCTGGTCGCGCAGGCAGTCGCCGCCGATATCGCGTGGCGCTGGAAACTGGGCGTCGCGGCGGTGCCGGCGGCGCTGTTCCTGATCCTGCTGACCGGTCTGCCGCAAAGCCCGCGCTGGTTGTCGGCGCGCGGACGCAGCGACGAGGCCGCCGATGCCGCCGCCCGGCTCGGGCTGGATGCGATCCCGGCAGCGGAGGGCGGCGGCACCGGCCGGCTCCACTGGCGCGCGCATCGCATGCCGATCCTGCTCGCCATCGCCATCGGGCTGTTCAACCAGCTGTCGGGCATCAACGCGATCCTCTATTACCTGAACGACATTTTCGCGGCGGCGGGCTTTACCGGCGTGTCGGGCGATGTGCAGGCGATCGCGATCGGCGTCGCCAACCTGATCGCGACCGTGATCGGCATGGGCGTGATCGATCGCTTCGGGCGGCGTCCGCTGCTGATCGGCGGCGGCATCGTCACCGCGATCGCCCTGGGCGGCGTCGCGCTGGTCTATATGGGACTGGCCTCGCCCGCCCTGCTGCTGCCGCTGCTGATCCTGTTCATCGCCGCCTTCGCCATGTCGCAGGGCGCGGTCATCTGGGTCTATCTCAGCGAGATTTTCCCGACCGACGTGCGCGCGCGGGGGCAGGCGATCGGCAGCGCGACCCATTGGGTCGCCAATGCCGTCCTGTCCTTCGCCTTTCCGCTGGTTGCGCAGTGGGACCGGGCCTTGCCCTTCTGGGGCTTTGCCGCCGCGATGCTGCTGCAGGCGCTGCTGGTCTGGCGTCTGTTCCCCGAAACCCGTGGCCGCGATCTCGAAGCGATCAGCGCCGAACTGACAAAGAGGATTTCCGCATGAAACTGGGCATTCTGGCAGCGCTGCTGGCCGGTGCGGGATGGGGCGGCATCGCCGCGGCACAGGTGCCCGCGAACGGCGGTCCCTATAACGCCAGCTTCCTGACCGGCGGGATCGGCATCGAACGTCCCGTCACCGGTCCGGTGACTGCGGCCAGCGCCCCCTACGCCATGACCCTGTGGATCAAGGCCGACGCCCGACAGAACGGCACCGTCCCGCTGGTCGCGATCGGCGACGGGCGCGTGTTATCGCTCGACGACGGGCGTCTTGCGCTGCGCGATGGCGATGCGACCCTTGCCGGCCCTGCCATCACGCCCGGACGCTGGACGCAGGTCGCCGTCAGTTCGGACGGCCGCCGCGCCGCCATCTATGTCGATGGCCGCCGCGTCGCGACCGGCGTGGCCCCGTCGGCCGCGACGCAGGAAACGCTGCATATCGCCCGCGCGATACCCGGTCGGCCCCATTTCGGCGGTACGCTGGTCGGGGTGACGCTGCACGACCGCGCGCTGGCGGCGGCTGACATCGCCGCCCTTCCGCGTCCCGACTTCGCCAATGTCCAGTTGTGGGAGGTCGGCGTCACCTGGCCGTTCCAGAAACAGGCCAATATCGGGCTGACGCAGCAGCAGGACGCGTGGACCCTGCCGCAGAGCAAGGGCGATGCCTATAGCGCACCGGCGGCAAAGCCGCTGCCGGGCGCGCCGGTGGTCCAGCCGCTGGCCGCCGGCCGATGGCAGATCAACGGCTGGCAACTGGCCGCCGCGCCCGATGTCGCGGGCGACGGCGCAGCGCTGTCGCGGCCGGGAAACCCGAAGGGAAGCTGGCATGCCGCAACCGTACCCGGCACCGTGCTGCAGACGCTGGTCGATCGCGGGGTCTATCCCGATCCCTATTACGGCCTGAACAATCTGAAGATTCCCGAAAAGCTGGCGCGGCAGGATTACTGGTATCGCACGCGCTTCACCGTGCCGGCGGACGCCGCGGGCAAGAAGCTGACCATCGTGTTCGGCGGGATCAACTATGCCGCCGAAATCTGGGCGAACGGAGCCGCGCTCGGCACGACGCGCGGCGCGTTCATCCGTGGCCAGTTCGATTTCGTGCCGGTCGCCGGCGAGAATGTGATCGCGGTCCGCGTATCGCCGCCGCCCCATCCCGGCATTCCGCACGAACAATCGGTCGCGGGTGGCGTCGGCGAAAATGGCGGACAGCTGGCGATCGACGGCCCGACCTTCGTCGCGACCGAGGGGTGGGACTGGATTCCGGGCATCCGCGACCGCAATACCGGGCTGTGGCGTCCGGTCGAGCTGCTGGCGCATGGCGCGGTCCGCATCCTCGACCCGCAGGTCGTCACCGACCTGCCGCTGCCCCGCACCGACCGCGCCGACGTGCACATCACCGTCCCGATCGACAATAGCGGCCCCGCCGCCCCCGTCACGGTCAAGGTCGCGTTCGAAGGGGTGACGGTCGAAAGGCAGGTTACCGCCCCGCCCGGCCGCAGCGACGTCCGCTTCACCCCCGCCGACTTCCCCGCGCTGCGCGTCGCCAATCCCAAACTCTGGTGGCCCAACGGCTATGGCGACCCGCATCTCTATCACGCGACTTATCAGGTCAGCGACGCGAACGGCGTGTCGGACCGCGAGGCGGGACGCTTCGGCATCCGCGAGGTCAGCTACGACCTGTCGCTGTTCGATGCGAAGGGCGCGCTGCGCCGGGTCAATGTCCAGACGACCGATGGCGGCCTTGCCGGGCAGAAGCTGATCGACGTCCGCCATGGTGCGATCAAGCAGACCCCGACCGGATGGGCGGAATCGCTGACCGCGGCGGGCGAGACGTCACGCGCCGTGACGACCATCGCCGAAACGCTACCCGAGCCGCACCTGACCATCCGCGTCAACGGCGTGCGGATCGCCGCGCGCGGCGGCAACTGGGGCATGGACGATGCGATGAAGCGGGTCAGCTATGCCTGGCTCGCCCCCTTCTTCCGCCTCCAGCGCGAGGCGCACATGAACGTCATCCGCAACTGGATGGGGACGAATACCGAGGAGGAGTTCTACGACCTCGCCGACGAAAACGGCATGATGGTCCTGAACGATTTCTGGCAATCGACCCAGAATTTCCAGATCGAACCCGACGATGCGTCGCTGTTCCTCGCCAACGCCCGCGACACCATCGCACGCTATCGCAACCACCCGTCGATCATCCTGTGGTTCGGCCGCAACGAGGGCGTCCCCTATCCGGCGCTGAACGAGGGGCTGGACGATGCCGTGTTCCAGCTCGACGGCACGCGCTGGTTCACCGGATCGTCGAACGTCGTGAATTTGCAGGGGTCGGGGCCGTACAACTACCGCCCGCCGGTCGGCTATTTCACCGATCTCGCCACCGGCTTTTCGGTCGAAACCGGCACGCCGTCGCTGTCGACCGCCGAATCGATCGCATCCTACGTCCCCGCCGGCGACCGCTGGCCGCTGGGCGATGTGCTCGCCTATCACGACTGGCATTTCGGCGGGAACGGCGACACCAAGACGTTCATGCAGACGCTGGCGACGATGTTCGGACCGGGCAAGGACTTCGCCGATTTCGAACGCAAGGCGCAGATGATGAACCTCGAAACGCACAAGGCGATGTACGAAGGTTTCCTGGGGCATCTGTGGACCAAGAATAGCGGCCGGCTGCTGTGGATGACCCACCCGGCGTGGCCGTCCAATGCGTGGCAGATCTATTCGTGGGACTATGACACCCACGCGGCCTATTACGGCGCGAAGAAGGCCGCCGAACCGCTCCATGTCCAGCTGAACCTGCCGGGCAACGAACTGGTCGTGCTGAACACGACGCAGACGGATGCGACGGGCTTGACCGCCCGCGTGCGCGTGGTCGGGCTGGACAATGCCGAACTGTTCACCCGGACCGACCGGGTCGACGCGCTCGCCAACCGCGCAACCACGCTGGCCGTCGTTCCGCTCGACGGGCTATATGCGGCGCATCCGATGGTGCTGGTCCGCCTGACGCTCACCGACGCCGCCGGTCGGCAGGTCTCCGACAATTTCTACTGGCGCGGACGCGATGCCGCATCCTACCAGGCGCTCAACGGCCTCGCCCCGGCGAAGCTCACGACCCGCATGGCCGCGCCGGTAGTCGATGGTGCCGACCGCATGGTCGCCGTCACGCTGTCGAACGATGGAGCCGTGCCCGCACTCAACGTCAAACTGACCCTGACCGGGCCGAGCGGCGCCCGCATTCTCCCCGCCTTCTACAGCGACAACTATATCTCCCTCCTCCCCGGCGAACACCGCGACGTCACCATCCGCTATCCGGCGACGCAAGCGGCGGCACCGATGGTATCGCTGCGTGGCTGGAACCTCGCCAATTCGACGCTGAAGCCGTGATGGGCAAGGTGTAGGCGGTCGCTTCGTATCGGTGCGGGATCGGACGCGGTTCGATCCCGCATCGAGCAGTGGCCCTAAGACTCCGCTCTGGATTGGCCGTCTTGGCTAATGGTCACAGCAGCCTGCAGGCGAGCACCACCCATCGCCGGGTTCGGCGAACGATACGGACCCGCCATTCGCGACCCGTCTGTGTGAGAAACGTCTGCTGCAAGTGGCAGGCATGCTGGGCAAAGTCGTGAAAGTCGATCCGATGATGCGCCAGCACGAGCATGCCCCCGGGCCGCAGGGCGCGTGCGACGTCCTGCGCGGTATGCTTCATTGCCTTGGGCGACAGATAGTAGAGCATCTCGGCAATGACGACCGCGTCATATTGACCCCGCGGAAACCGGGCGGGCACGGCCAGCCGTATCGCCCGGGCACGCGGCGCCCGTCCCCGAAGAGCAGCAGCGACCAGCTTCGTTCCCGCGGCGGTCGCCTCGGTCGCATCCAGCCGTAGACTTCGCGCGGCCAGTGCGCGACTGTTCGAACCGTTACCCGCGGCCAGCTCGAGCACCCGGCCGCGCGGGGCGCAGCCGATCGCATGCAGGATCGCGGTGCGCTTGATCGCCTCGTCATGGTCGGAAAAGGTACGCCACGGATCGGGATCGTGCGTGAAGCTGCGCTCGAACCCGTCAAGCGTGATCGGCCTCATCGCCGGCCAGCCACGACGAAGACTTCCTGCGGACCGCTGAACGCGGCGATCTGTTGGCGGGTCATCGCGAAGCCTGTCGGATCGTCGGTGATCCATCCAGCCTGGGTGCGATAGCTGCGGATCGCGTTACGTTTGGCCAGACGCTCCTGCGCGGTCAGCGGCAGCATACGCGACCCGCGCCACCGCTGCCCGGCCGGCCATACCGGATAGCGCCACCAACACAGGCCCGGTCGCGCGACGGCTCCCGCCGCCACGACGCGGTGATCGGGATGCGCGTCGTTCGACAACGGCGCAAGCGCGAGCAGGGGCGTCGGCAGCTTGCGAACGGCACGCGCCATCGCCCGACGCACCTCAGACAGATGGTCACCCAGCCGTCCATCGGGCAGGCCGAGGAACGTCACGGCGTCCGCCATCACGCCGATCCGCCGCATGACCCGCCGCGTTTCCCGCTGACGTTCGCGCACCAGGCGCCGACGCGGCCATGCCGCGCTGCCCGGATGCGATGCCGCGCCGTCGCTCACGACGAGAATGGCGATGCGGACACCACGGCGCGCCAGCCGGGCAATCAGGCTATGGGCCGCAATCGCTTCGTCGTCCGGATGCGGTGCGACGACCAGCAACGCGCGCGGGCGACCTACCCTGACCTTCACAGCATCGGCCGCAGGATGCCGGACGCGACGGCGGCACCGACCTGCATCCGCTGCGCATCCGGTCCGGGCTGACGCAAGTACATCGCCAGATCGGTCATGGTCCCAGAAAGCGGATGATCGACGAACAGCGAAGCGACGCCGACCGCCTCCTGCGCAAGGGCAATAGCCTCCCCGCCGGCGGCATAGGTCGCAGCGCGCGCCGCTGCGACGAGCGGCAGGCGCGCCGCTTCGTCGGCGAACCAACCCTCCGCCGCGCGCCGTATCGCTGCGTTGGAGGCTTCCGCAAGGCCGAACAGACGCGCCAGGCGACCGGCCTGATGCGGGTCCGCGGCACGGCCCGCCGTCACCAGATAATCGCGAACCACATCGACCAGCCGAGCGATTCCGCCGGCCTGCACCGCGACGAACCGCAGCGCGCCGCCGCTGAACCAAGGCTCCCGCACATAATCGCCCGGTGCCCCGATGGCCGCGTCGAGTCCGACCGGCGCGTCCTGCCAGCGTACGATATGCGTCTCGGATCGCTGCATGCCGGCAACCCGCCAGAAATCGTGGTCGATCTCCGGCACGGCCATCGCGAGGTCGAGGAGCAGAAGTTGCCGTCCAGCGGCGCTATCGACCGTGACCAACGCGTGGGACAAAATGCCGGCACCCGATGCGAAACTCTTGCCGCCGTTCAGCAAAGCCCCATCCCACCGCAGCGGCTCCCCCGATAGATCGGCATTCCATACGCCCAGGATCGCTCCACCGCATATGGCGTCGGACAGGGCGCGAACCTGTTCGGCCGTTCCATAACGGGCGACGATCTGCACCGCATCGACATGCCCTTCGAACAGCCGGCCAAGCGGAAGGTCCTCCCGCCCGACCGTGTAGAGCAGCCGCAGCAATGCGAGTAGCGATGCCGCATCCTGCGGGTCGCTCCCCACCGCCGTATCGCGCCCCAGCTCGGCAAGACGCAGGCTGAGGTCGTTCATGCCGCCCGCGCCGGATCGGCGGCCGCTACCAGCGCGGCAAGGACAGCTTCCGCGATCGGCAGCGACACCTGCCGCATCCCCTGTGGCGCTACCGGTACGACCCGCATCGCAAATGCCTCCGCGTTCGGACAATCGCGTGCGACCCCGATCACATGATCCACGCTCAACCGGATCGCCGCGGCCAAGGCGGAAAAGTCGCGACGCCGGAACGCGCTTCGGGCCGCGGCGTGGTGGCGATACTGCCAGAGCTGGTCGACTGGATGGGTCACGCGGACGGGATCGATTCCGGCGCGATCGAGCCAATCGAGCGCGGTGGCGAGGCCACCCTCCGCCCGACCCTGTCGGCGGGTCGAGGTATGGACGACGCTGGCCGCTTCGCGTCGTACGCGAAAGCCGGCGCGTGCCGCGTCGTCGATCAGCCGTGCGTCCTCACCGCTCGCCACAGGTGCGAAGCCGCCGAGCGCGGCGTAGGTTGAAAGGCGGATGGCGATGTTGGCGGCGCTGCTATGCGGATGTGCAACGGGCGGTTCCCAGTCCACCGGATCGACGCGGCGGCGCAGGGCATAGAGGTCGGCATAATATCGCTCGATGCGATCCTGTGCCGCGTCGCGCCGGGGGCCGCGGCGGATGACGTTGCCGGCGACGACGTCGGCACCGGCGAGCGCGGCCAAGGTGATCCGCAACCAGTCGTCCTGCGGGCAGCTGTCGGCGTCGGTCGTCATCAGGATGCCGTTCGCGTTCCCCAGGACCGCCGCACCCAGCGTCATCGCGCCATGACGGGCGATCCCGGCATTGGCATCCGGCCGACAGGCGGTTGCTACATGGACGGGGAACGCCGCGCGGTGCGCATAGTCCGACACGATGTCGGCGCTGCCATCGGTGCAGCTGTCGAGCAGCAGGCAGACCGCGACGTCGGTCGCCGGCGGGACGGCCAGCCGACCCAGACCGTCGAGGAAGCGCGGAAGGCGGGCGGCTTCGTTACGAACCGGAACGCAGATGGCGACAGCCTGCCGGGCTGCATCCTCCATCAGCCGTTCCGGAGGAAGGCGAGGAGATGAAGTCGGGCGCAGGAGCATTGGTTCATATCGCTACGGTAACGAACGCCGCGATCTATTGTTCACGACAATCATGTTGATTTACATCAACATACCAAAGCGGCACGGGACCGCGCGCTGCCGGGCGCGCCCTACCGCCGAGGCGGCGGGGCGGTCGAGCCGCGCACTGCCAGATCGGCCGCGACATAGACCGGTTCGGTCGGCAGATCGTCCTGCGCCTGTTCGGCGATGATACGCTCGACCGCCAGCGTGGCGACCGCCGCGATCGGCTGTACCACCGCGGTCAGCGGCGGCGATGCGAAGCGGGCGACCGGCGTGTCGTCGAAGCTGATTATCGAGAGGTCCTCGGGCACCCTCAGCCCACGTTCGCGGGCATATTCGAGCGTGGCGATCGCCATCTGGTCGCTGCTGGCGATGATCGCCGTCGGGGGATCGGCGGCGGCCAGCAGGCTGTTCGCCGCCGCCCGGCCCGATGCATAGTCGAAATTGCCGGGCGCGAGCAGGTCGTCGGCAAGTCCCGCTTCGGCCAGCGCGGCACGCCATCCGGTCACGCGCCAGCCGCTCAGTTCATAATCGGTCGCCCCGGCGATCAGGCCGATCCGGCGATGGCCGAGCGCGATCAGATGGTCGGTCGCCATCCGCGCGGCATCTTCGTCACCCATGATCAGCGAAAATCCGGGACCGGGCGTCAGCGATCCGATCCGCGCGATGCTGATGCCGTGGCGCTCTAGGAGGTCGAGGATGACCGGGTCCTGCGAATGCGGCGGGGTCAGGATCACGCCGTCCGGTCGCAACGCACCGATCGCGCCCAGCAGTTCGCGCTCGATATGGTCGCTATGCGTATCGACCAGCTCGAGGATCAGACGATAGCCGTGCCGTCCGCAGGTCAGCATCCCGCCGAGCAGCATCTGGTCGACCCAGTCGGTACCTTCGCGGTTCTGCCAGCCGGCGATCGTGCGGTCGCGGTCGTTGAGCGCGAGGATCAGGCGCGATTTCGATCCGCCCATGCGCTGCGCCGCGATCAGCGGGACATAGCCCAGCCGGTTGATCGAGCCGCGCACCCGCTCCGCCATTTCGGGGCGGACATTGGGTTCGTTGTTGATGACCCGGCTGACGGTCTGCAGCGACACCCCGGCATCGGCCGCGACATGCTTGATCGTCACCGCCTGACGACGGCGTGGCATCAGGGTCGATCCGCTGGGCAATAGCGCGCGACATAGTCGCCGTGCGGCGGCATCGTCGCGACGGTATCCGCCACCTGCCGCCGAATCATCGACAACAGCCGGTCGAGCTCCGCATCGCTCAGCTTGTCGGCGATCGGGTGATAGCCCTCCGGTACGATCCCCTGCCCCATCATCACCTGCACCCAGCTATTCTCGCCGAACAATTCCTCGTTGCGGCGGAATACCCGTCCGCTCTGGCGGAACAAGTCGATTTTCTGTTGCAGCGTCGTCGGTACGTCCATGGCGGCACATTGCCGCCAGAACGGAGAGTCGCGCCGGTCGGTAACCTTGTAATGCAGGATCAGGAAGTCGCGGATCTGTTCCATGTCCTGCAGCTGCTGGTCGTTGAATTCGGCGACGTCCGCTGGCCGGATGCCCCCTTGCGGGAATAGTCGCAGCAGCCGCAGCACGGCGCGCTGGATCAGGTGGATGCTGGTGGATTCCAGCGGCTCCATGAACCCGCCGGACAGGCCGATGGCGACGCAGTTGCGATGCCATTGCTTCCGCCGCGCGCCCGTCGTGAAGCGCAGGAAATTGGGTTCGGTCCGCACCGCGCCTTCGACATTGCCCATCAGCCGGTCGAGCGCGCCGTCACGGTCGAGATATCGGCTGCAATAGACGATGCCGTTGCCGACCCGGTGTTGCAGCGGGATGCGCCATTGCCACCCCGCATCATGCGCCATCGCGCGGGTATAGGGCAGCGGCGGCCCGACGCTTTCGGTCTGCACCGCGATCGCCGCATCGCACGGCAACCAGTGCGTCCAGTCGTCGAAGCCAGCGTGCAGCGTCCCTTCGATCAGCAGCGCGCGGAAACCGGTGCAGTCGAGGAACAGGTCGCCCTCGATCCGCCGATCCCCGTCGAGCAGCAGCGCGGCGATATCGCCGGTTTCGCCGTCAAGTTCGACCCGGGCGATGCGCCCCTCGACCCGCTGCGTGCCGTCGCGCTCGGCCATATTGCGCAGGAATTGGGCATAGCGGCCGGAATCCAGCTGATAGGCATAGTTGGTCGCGTCGCCCGGCAGATGCGCGAACTTGCCCTGCAACGCCGCGACCAGCTCGGTGCAATAGTCGTCATAGGGCCGTTCATGCCCCCGCGTCCGACCGTTCAGCCAGTAATGCTGGAACCCCGCCGCCCAATGATCGCGCCCGGTGGTGCCGAACGAATGGAAATAGCGGCTGTCCGGGGTGTGCCACCCGTCGAACAGGATGCCGAGCTTGAAGGTCGCGGCGGTGGCGGCCATGAACTCGGCCTCGTTGATGCCGAGCAAGCGGTTATAAGTGACCAGCGGCGGGATGGTGGACTCGCCGACCCCGACCGTCCCGATCGCCTCGGATTCGACCAACGTCACCTCGACCATGCGGCCCATCGTCCGGGCGATGGCGGCGGCGGCCATCCAGCCGGCGGTGCCGCCCCCGGCGATCACGACGCGCGTGACGCTCATTTGGCCAGCTGCCTCAGCAGGAAGTTGCGCAGCCGCTCCGCGCTTTCGGCGGTCAGGGGATCGAGCACGCCGCGCCCGCCCGGCGGCAGGTGCGCGGTCACGGCATCGTCGTTGGCGAATACATAATGGTCGAACACCGCCCGCCAATGTGCCTTCTGATCGTCGGGCAGGTCACGAATGGCGAGGATCGCGTGATGCAGCGCGTCCTGCGGCTGGCCGAACCAGCGCGGCTGATCGCGCCACCAATAGTTGACGAGGATGTTGAACGGCGCCAGCCCCTCGACATGATGCCACCATAGCGACGGGATTTGGATCGCATCGCCCGGCTCCAGCTCGGCGACCTGTGCGTGGCGGAGCGCTTGGGCAAAGCGGGGATGCCGTTGCGGATCGGGTGCGGTGAAATCGACCATCGACACCGCACGCCCGGCTGGCGTGTTGTCCAGCGGCCCCAGATGGAGGTTGACGAACTGGTCGGGCGGAAACAGCGTGAAGCGCCGCCGACCAGCCGCCACGCAGGCGAGGTTCGCCGGCAGGTCGTTATGCGCGGCGATCCGCGTGCGGGTGCCGATCCAGATGCTCGCCAGCGGTTCGCGCGTCCCCAGATCGACCCGGTTCGCCTCGGCCAGCCCGTCGAAGAACCCGCGCAGGTCGATCGACGCAAGGTAGATCGGCCGGCCATCGACCGCGTCCTCCTCGCGCGCGATCTGCCCCAATATGTCGGGCAGCTTCGCCCGGACGGTGGCGAAGTTCATCGCCATAGCATCGTCGTAGAACAGCCGGTCGCCGCCGCCCGGCCGGCCGATCGACACGGTGAAGGGAATGTCGCGGTGATGCTGCACCAGATAGTCGCGTGCCGCCTGCGACGACTGCCGAGCCGCCTCGACCAGCGGCCAGTCGGTCACCAGCCCTCGCACCACGAACGGCGCCGTCGCCTCGCGCAGCAACCGGTCGAGCGTGGCGGCGTCGCCAGCCTCGACCTCGGCGATCGTCGGCAGGTCAGCCATGCCGGTTCTTGCGCGCGATCAGGGCGGGCAGATTGGCGAGCGACGCGATCGCCATATAGATCGGCAGCAGATGCCCGTCGGCGTTCAACCGCCCGAGCGTCGCGGCGTCCAGCTCGGCCACCCGTTCCTCGGCGATGCAGTGGAACCCGACCAGCCGGTTGGTCGACCCGTCGTCCAGCGTCACCTCCAGCGTGAAGGGTTCGAGCAGGCCGTACCGGTCGAGCGCGTCCATGAACGCCGCCGATCCGCGATAGCCCGCGTCGAGCGCGCCCAGCCGTTCGAGGATCACCTCCAGATAGGGCGACGGCCGGCCCTCCCGATCGAAGATTCGCACCCCGTCGTCGCTCGACAGGCGCGGGCTGGCCATGTCGATCACCGCCTTGGGCGTCGTATCGCCATCGGGTGCGCCGCCGATCAGGAACGGCTGGATATCGATCGACAGCGGCAGATAGGGCGCATCCCAGCGGCCATCGGCCAGGAATAGATTCTCGCCCGCATCGAAACCGAACAGCGCGAGCGGTACGAAGCCGTCGCGTTCGCGGTTCTGGCGGAACAGGATCGGATAGCTCGCCTGCACCTGACGAAATTCGTCCGGCACGACCAGCGCGGTCATCACCCCGTCGCCCAGCTCGACCGAACGTTCGCGGCGGACCCGCAGATCGCGATGCGCGGCGACGTTCAGCAATTGATGATCAGACATGGGCCATTCCGGTGGGAGGAGTAAGGGCGCGCAGATAGGCGCGGTTGGTCGGCAGGCTGGCGGCGAGCGTCCGGGCGCGTTGCCGCACCTGATGCAGCGCGCTCGCGGTGCCGGGATGCGGACGCAGCGCGCCGGGCGGCGGCGGGCTTACGCCCATGCCGTACAGCACATATTGATGGCTCGCCGCCGGAAAGATTTCGTCGGCATGCGCAAAGTCGGCGGGCGACGGTGGCTGCATCCGCCACAGCGCCATCCGATCGCGGAGCGACTCCGTCCAGCTGCCCGGATCGCGATGGGCACACCAATAGGGCGTGTCGCGCTCGCTCAGCGCGTAATGGAGCTTCAGGAAATCGACGATCCGGTCCCAGCGATAGCGGAACAGATCGTTGAACCGCCGCGCAAGCAACGGCATCGCGCTCCGATCCGCCGGAAAGCCGTCGAGCAGCGCGTCGATCGACAATTCGATCAGCACGATGGCCGATGCTTCGAGCGGTTCGAGGAAGCCAGCGGACAGACCGATGGCGACGCAATTGCCCTGCCAGAAGCGCTCGCGATGCGCCGAGCGGAAGCGGAGCTGGCGGAACGCCAGCGCCGCCGCTTCCGCCCCCGGCGCGGTCATCGACAGATATTGTCGCAACGTCGCTTCCGCCGCGTCATCGCTCAGGAAATCGGACGCATAGACGCAGCCGACGCCGCGCCTGTCCGGCAGACCGATGTCCCAGATCCAGCCGGCATCATGCGCGGTCGCATTGGTCTGCGACGCGATCGGGCTGTCCGGCGCGACCGGCACCTGCACCGCCAGCGCACGGTCGTTGAACAGGATGGGGGTACGGTCGATCGTCCCGATCCCGAAATGCCCCCCGATCAGCAGCGCGGCGTGCCCGGTGCAATCGAGGAACAGGTCTCCCGCAATCCGTCCCGACCCCCGCGTCAGGACGGCGGTGATGGCGCCATCGTCCGCCGCCTCGACCCCGGTCACATGATCGCGGACATGCCGCACGCCCAGCCGGTTGCAGGCGGTATCGCGCAGCAGCGTGGCGAACTTCCCCGCATCGAGGTGATAGCCATAGTTGAGCGCCCCGGCATAGGGCGCCATCCCCGGCTGGCGCGGGGCGAGGTCGTCGGCGCAGACCGCCGGCTGAGCGCAGACCGCCTCCGCAAAACGCCCGCCATCCCATGCCCGCAGCAGATCGGCGGCGGGCACATCGGCCGGCGCGGTAAAGGGGTGGTAATAGAAATCGTCCGGCGCGCCGGTGCGCCATCCATCGAAGCGCGAACCCTGCTTGAAGGACGCGTCGGCGGAGCGAAGAAAGGTGGCCTCGTCGATGCCGATCCGTGCCAGCGTGCCGCGCATCGTCGGCCACGTCCCTTCGCCCACGCCGATCGTGGCGACGTCGGGCGATTCGATCAGCGTCACCGCCAGGGGTTCGGCGGCATGAGGGTCGGCCGCCGCCGCGATGCGGCACGCGGCGAGCCACCCGGCGGTTCCCCCGCCGACGACCACGATCTGCCTGACCCGCTGCGTCACCCTCATCCGGTCCCGTTATCGGTCGCCGGGCGGCATGACCCGCCCGGCGACCCCTGGTGCGATCAGAAGCTGAACCGCACGCCGCCGGTATAGCGCGCAAAGCCCGGCTGCGCGAACGTCACGAAGTTTTCGTTGCGGCGGTGGCCGCGACGTCCTTCGCCGGTCAGGTTGATCGCTTCGGCGAACAGCGTCAGCCCCTTGCGGAACTCGTAGCTGACGCTCGCATCGACCTGCCCGTACGCTTCGACATAGGTCGGGTTCGGGTTGCCGCCGGCATAGAACTTGTCGCGCCAGTTATACGCGACACGTCCCTGCAGGCCCGCCTTGTCATAGAACAGCACCGCGTTCGCGCTGTCGCTTAGGCCCGCCAATGCGAACTGACCGACATTGGGGTCGAGCGCGTTGTTGAACTTCGCGTCGCCCCGCACGATCGTATAGTTCAGGATCGTGCCGAAGCCGGTGTCCCAGAAGCTGTGCTGGATCGCGAATTCGAACCCGTCGAGCGTCGCCGTCTGGTCCGAATTGAACGGCGTGCCGATCCGGAAATCGACCAGCCCGTCTTCGGGCAGACCCAGGATACGGCCGGTATAATAGCCGTTGACGTCGAGGATAGGGGCCCCGGCCGCATTGCGCGCGACCTCCACGCCCTGCGTGAAGTTGCGCAGGATATAGTCGCGGATGCGCCCGGTGTCGGTCGTTCCGCCCAAGGCCGCCTGCGCCGCACGGAAGCGGGGACCGTTGGCGGGGTTGCGCAGGTCGAATGCCGAGCGCTGCACTTCCTGCGAATTGATGAAGTTGCTGACGTTCTTGCGAAAATATCCGGCAGAGACGTAGCTGGTCGGCGCGTAATACCACTCCGCCGACACGTCCATGTTCTTCGACAGGAACGGCACGAGGTTCGGATTGCCCTGCAACCCGCCGCCGCCGGCAATGCCGAACTGGCGGTTGAGCGTCAGACCACCTTGCAGGCTGTTGTAATCGGCGCGGGTGATGGTGTGGCTGTACGATGCGCGCAGCTTGACGTTGTCCAGCACCTCCATGTCGAAATCGACTGCCGGCAACCAGTTGTCGTAGCTGCCCTTGCTGGTCAGGAAGTCGCTCTGCGGCGAATAGACGACGTTGAACTCGCCCTGCGCGACCCATGCCGTACCGACCGGGATCGGCGTCAGCGACGACGAACTGACCGTCGTCTGGTCATAGCGGACACCGGCGATCAGGTGCGAACGACGACCGAGCAGATCGAACGCGTTGTTGACCTGGATGAAGGGCGAGATCGTCTTTTCGGTGATGCGCCGGTCGGCCTCGAAGCTGGCGAGGCAGTTGCCGTCGCCGCCGCAGATGCCGAACCGGCTGTCGAGCAGGTCGACCATCCGTTCGAAATCGAACTTGTAATAGGCCGGGATGATCCCGTCCTTCGCGCCACTCACCCCACGGAACTTGTCGGGCAGCGACACGCGGGTGAACAGGTCGTCGGGCAGGTCCGCCGGCGTGCCGACGCCGCCCCAGGTATCATTCTGTACGAAACCGTATGCCGAACGGACCTGGTTGTTGACGTAGGAAAAGCCGAAATCGATCGAATCGAGGAAGCTGCCGTCATGGTCGTAATGACCGCTCAGCTGCACCTGGTTGATCTCGTCCCGGAAATAGGCGTTGCGGAACGAATTGCCGGTCGCGTTGATCAGCGCCGGGTTCAGCGCGTCGATGCCCGGCTGCATCACGTAGGAGATGACCGGCAGGTCCTTGGTGAAATCGACCGTCTGCGACGCGACGCCGAAGATCGCCGACCCGACCGAGGTGCTGGAGCCGAAGCGGTTGGTCGGCTTCGATTCCGCGGTCGAATGATGCGCGTCGAGCGTCACGGTGACGCCGCCCGGCGCCTCCCATTTCAGGTTGCCGCCGAGCGACTTGTTCTCGCTGACATTGGCGGTCAGCGATCCGCTGTACGACAGGTCCTTACCCGGCCCGAACCGCTCGGTGTAGAATACCGGTCCGGCGGCCGGTCCATCGGTCCACTCGCTCGACGTGTCGCCGAAGTTGAACCAGATGCCGACGCTGCTGTCGCGCGCCTCCACCTTGTTGCGCGAATAGGTGAAGTCGACGGTCGCGGTCAGCGATTCCACCGGACGATATTGCAGCACGACCTGCCCGTTGATCCGCTCGCGACGGATGTCGGTCAGGTTGTAGGCCGCGCTTTGGGGAACTTCGTAGACGTCGGTCGGGCCGGGGCGGTTGATGACGTTCGGCCCTTCGGCGCCGAGCGTCCCCCAGTCGTTCTCGGTGCCGAGGAACGCATTGCCGAACCCGACCGAACCGGTGTTCACGCTGGCGTTGCGCTTCTGATAGCTGCCCGACACGAGGAAGCCGAACTGGTCCTCGCTGCCGAAGGTGCTGCTGAACACGCCCGACAGTTCCGGCGTGATCTGATCCTTGCCGTTCTGCGACGTGTCGATCATGCCCTTGGCCGCGACCGATCCGCGGATGCCGGGACGGTCGAGCGGACGCGGCGTCTTGATGTTGATCGTCGAACCGATACCGCCCGACGGCACGGCGGCGCGGCCGGTCTTGTAGACCTCGACCCCGGCAATGCCTTCGGATGCGATATTGGCGAAGTCGTACGAGCGCGAGGCCGGCGCGCTGGCGCCATCGCCCAGCGTCGAGGTCGGCAGCTGGCGGCCGTTCAGTACGACGAGGTTATATTCGGGACCGAAGCCGCGCACGGTGACGGTCGAGCCTTCGCCATTGGCGCGGTCGATCGACACGCCGGTGATGCGCTGGAGCGACTCCGCCAGGTTCGTGTCGGGGAACTTGCCGATATCCTCGGCGCTGATCGCGTCGACCACGCCCTGCGCGTTGCGCTTGATGTTCAGCGCGTCGCGAAGGCTGGCGCGGATCCCGGTGACGAGGATTTCGTCGCCTTCGACTTCGGGCGCGTCCGCGGTCTGGATTTCGGAATCGCCGGGCTGGCCGAGCGTCGCGGCGGCGTCCTGCGCCAGCGCCGGTGCTGCAACCGCGACCAATGCACTGGCCGAAGCCCCGATCATCCAACGCGAAACGGTGCGAGTGGCGGTGCCACGCATGTCCTTCCTCCCCTGCTTTCGTGCGCGTCCTATTTGCGCGCATATTGAGAACGTTCACTTGAACAGGCCGAAGGGGGTGTCAAGCCACGCGCAGAGGAAATGTGAACATTCTCACGAAAGTGATGCCGGAAGGCCACGTTGACCGCGTTGTCATACCGACCGGCCGAATTTGAACGACTTACGGACGGACCATCATGCAACCCAGCGTCGTTGCGCCACTAGGGTCGGTCGCCCATCCGCTCGCCCAGCCGCACGGTCCGCTCTGGGGCCCAGTCGGGCCTGAAGGCGATCCGACCACGCCCGAACAGCATCACGACCGTCGACCCCAGCAGGAAGCGGCCCATCTCCTCGCCCTGGGCGAGCGTGATGTCGCGGTCGGCATAGCTCCATTCGGACAGCTTGCCCGTCCGCTTCGCGTTGACCACGCCATGCCACGGCGTTGCGATGCTGCCGACGATCGTCGCGCCGACCAACACCATCACAAAGCGGCCATGCTCGACGGAATCGAACACGCACACCACCCGCTCGTTCCGCGCGAACAGGTTCGGCACGCCGCGCGCGGTCACCGGGTTTACCGAAAACAGCGCGCCCGGCACATGGATCATCCGCACCAGCCGCCCGGCGCAGGGCATGTGCAGCCGGTGATAGTCCTTGGGCGACAGGTACAGATTGGCGAAACTGCCATGCTGGAACTGCGCGGCGAGCGAAGCGTCGCCGCCGACCAGATCGGTCGTGGTGAAGCGATGCCCCTTCGCCTGCACGATATGATGGTCGTCGATCGGCCCCAACTGGCTGATCGCGCCGTCGACCGGACAGACGAAATCCGCCGCCGCGATCGGGCGGGCACCGGGCTTCAGCGGGCGGGTGAAGAAGTCGTTGAAGCTCGCATAGCTGGCAATGTCCGGATTCGCCGCCTCGTCCATGTCGACGCCGTATTTCGCCACGAACCAGCGGATCAGCCGCCTCGTGAACGCCCCGCCCCGCGCGCCCGCGATGCGACCGGCCAGGACGGTCAGCGGCTGCTTGGGCAGCACATGTTGCAGCATCACTTTCAACGTATCGGACATCGACTTCTCGACCATGACGGGATCTGCCCTTGTAGGGGCATTCTCCGCCACGTCGATCCTTCGCGGCGTCAGGCGGTCAGCCAGTTCCGCAACAGCATCGTCACCTCGCCCGATCGCTCCATCGGCGACAAATGGCCGCAGTTGCGCAGGATGTGGAACCGCGCACCGGGAATACGCTCGGCCAATGCCGCCGCATCCGCTACCCGGCAGATCAGGTCGCGATCCCCGACCGCGACCAGCGCCGGCACCCGCACCGCCGCGATCGCCGTGTCGAGGTCGGGCCGGGCGAGCAGCGCGCGCTGCTGCCGTTCGAACACGTCCGTCCCGACGCGCTCGGCCATCGCCTGCACCGGCCCGCTGACGATCGGGGTCAGCATCGGATCGGCATGCGGCGCGGTGGCGAGCAATCCCTGTTCGCCGACCGTCCGGGTGCGCATCTCCATGCTCGCCCGCGTTCCGAACAGCGCGACGCGCAGGACACGCTCGGGCGCCTGCCGAATCATCTCCAGCGCGACATAGCCGCCGAGGCTGACGCCCGCGACCGCGAAGCGCGGCGGCGCATGGGCCAGCACCCGTGCCGCCATCGCCGACAGGCTGTCGTCGACGGTCAGGTCGCCCAGTTCCGGATGGGCGATGTCGCCCAGGTCGACGACCTGCCGCGCCCAAAGCTGACCATCGCAGCCCATGGCAGGAAGCAGGACGAGCGGGATCGAAGGCTGGTTCATGGCAAGCTCCGGCAAGATCAGGCGAACAACGCCAGCACACCGCGCGAGGGATCGGTCAGCCCCTCATAGATCATGCGGCACGCGACATAGAGGATGACGGCCAGCCCGATATAGGCGACCCAGCGATAGCGTTCGATCACGCGCGCCAGCACATTGGCGGCAACCCCCATCAGCGCGACCGACAGGATCAGCCCGACGGCGAGGATACCGGGATGGTCCCGGGCCGCCCCGGCCACCGCCAGCACATTGTCGAGGCTCATCGACACGTCGGCGATGGCAACGGCCCAGGCGGCGCTGGCGAAGCTGCGCGGCGGGGCCTGCGTCACGGCATCCCCGCTGTCGTCCGGTCCCCGCAGCTCACGCCACATCTTCCATGCGACCCACACCAGCAGCAGCCCGCCGGCAAAGACCAGCCCGGTCACCTGTAACAGCTGCGTGACGAGCAACGCGAAGACGACCCTGAGCAGCAGCGCCGCACCGACCCCGATCAGGATCACCTTGCGTCGCATATCCGCCGGCAGGCCCGCCGCCAACGCCCCGACGACGATCGCATTGTCCGCCGCCAGCATCACGTCGATCAGCACCACCTGTCCGAACGCGGCCAGCGCGGAGGGACTGCCGATATTGGCGAAATCGGCGACGATATGGCTCCACAATTCGGTCACGCGATCAGCTCACGAACGGGAAGGCGAGCACGGCCATTCCGACCAGCGTCATCACCACGCAGACCATGGTCGCCGGGATCAGCGTGAAACGCTGATGATCGGCGAGGTCGATCCCGGCGAGGCTGACCAGCAGATAGGTCGAGGGCACCAGCGGGCTGAGCAGATGCACCGGCTGCCCCATCAGCGACGCCCGCGCGATGGCGATCGGCGACACGCCATAATGCGCGCCCGCTTCGGCCAGGATCGGGAGCATCCCGAAATAAAAGGCGTCGTTGGAGATGAAGAAGGTGAAGGGCAGGCTGAGCAGCGCGGTGATCGGCGCCATATAAGGCCCCATGGCCGGCGGGATGAGCCCGACGACTTCCTTGCTCATCGCCTCCACCATGCCGGTGCCCGACAGGATGCCGGTGAAGATGCCCGCGGCGAAGATCAGCGACACGACCGACAGGACATTGCCGGCATGGGCGGAAATCCGCTCCTTCTGTTCGGCGACCTGCGGATAGTTGACGATCATCGCAATGGCGAAGGCCAGCATCATCAGCACCGACAGCGGCAGCACGCCCAGCACCAGCCCGGCGATCAGCGCCAGCGTCAGCGCCCCGTTGAACCAGCGCAGGTGATAGCGGCGCGCCTCCGGAAACTGCGACACCGCCATGCCGGTGAACGCGGTCGGGCCATTGGCCTTCACATGGCCGATCCGGCGACGCTCCTTGCGCCCGAACCACACGGCCAGACCGATCAGGAAGGCAAGCCCGGCGATCATCCCCGGCACCAGCGGCAGGAACAGCGTCGCCGGATCGAGCTTCAGCGCGCTGGCGGCACGCGCGGTCGGGCCGCCCCATGGCGTCAGGTTCATGACCCCGCTGGTGCTCATCAACAGGCAGCACAGGTACAGCCGGTTCATGTCGTACCGCTTGTACAGCGGCAGCAGCGCGGCGATCGTGATGATATAGGTCGTCGACCCATCGCCATCCAGGCTGACGATCGCGCACAGCACCACGGTCCCGATCAGGATCAGCAGCGGGTCGCCATGCACCACCCTCAACAGCCGGTTGACCAGCGGGTCGAACAGGCCGGTATCGGTCATGATCGAAAAGAACAGGATCGCGAACAACAGCATCACGCCCGTCGGCGCGAGGTTCTTGATCCCGTCGATCATCATGTCGCCGATGCCACCGGCAAAGCCGGCGAACAGCGCGAAGGCGGTGGGCACGGTGATCAGCGCGACCAGCGGCGTCATCCGCTTGGTCATGATGAGCGTCATGAAGGTGGCCACCATCAGGAAGCCGAGCAGGGCGAGGTTCATAGGATGCTCCCGGGGGGGGATCAGAAGGTGACGGCGATGCGGGTCATGACGGTCTGCCCGTCATCGGGGCCGACAAAGGCACCGGCGCGGTTGTCGGTGTTCCAGTGGACGACGTTGAACTGGAACCGGGTGAAGCTGTTGAGATACCAGTTGGCACCGAGCGTCGCGGCCCATCCCTGCCCACCGGTCAGCAGATCGCTGTAATCGAGATTCTCGTAGCGCGCGGTCAGCTCGATCGCGCCGGGACCGCCTTCGAAGATCGGCCTCAACACGCGCGGTTGCCCGAAGCTGCCGAGGCGCGGGTTGTATGGCGGCAGGTCGCCGGTGACGAACCATCCGCCCGACAGGCTCCATGCCTTGCTGACGAAATCGGGCCGGCCGGCGTCCAATCGCGCATGGCGCTGCCCTGCCTCGCCCATCAGCCAGACCGGGCCGACATAGCCGCCCAGTTCCAGACCATAGCCGGTGGTGCCGGTTCCGCCGGTCAGCGCGCCCGACGACACGCGCAGCGCACCGTTGAAGCGCCCGCCGATCACCGTGTTGCGGGTCAACGTCGTCGCTCCCGCCGCCAGCCCCTCGTCGAACCCCCAGGCCCCCAGATGCAGGACCGAATTGGCGGTCTTGATCGGATTCCAGTGCGCGCGGGCCAGAACGGTGCGGCTGTCATTGCCCGACTGGTTGCCGTCGATCCGGTCGCCGGTGACGGTCAGCGATGCGTGGCCGGTCTTCCAGAACAGGCGCGGCATGATGCCGACGCCATAGAAGCCGCGCTGCGGGATGATCGCGGTCGACACGACGGTACGTTCCATGAACGGCGTCGAATCCGACCCCGTCGATCCTTCGAACCCGCGATCGTTGAACAGGTGGCCGGCGCGTACGTCGTAATCGATGCCCGGCGCGATGCGGTTGCGCCACCCGATGAACGCGGTGACGATATCGACCTCGTTCTCCGAAAAGTCGCTTTCGAACTGGTAGAAGAAGTGGGTGCCCACCCCGCCTTCGAGGCCGAGGCGCAGCGCGCGCATGCCGGTCGTCGTGATGTTGCGTGCGGCATAGTCGGACCCGAAGGTCGAGCTGACGTCGGTCAGGATGCGCCCGCGCGGCTTGAAGGTATAAATACCGTCGGCCGAGTGGAACACCGGCAGGCCCGCGCCCCATTCGGTCGTGACACCCGCCGCATTCGCCTGCCGCGCCTGCGCCACGTCGCGCTCCGCCGGGCCGGGCGGGACCAGCTGCGGCGCGAATGGGCTCGTGACGTTACCGCCGGTCTGCGACGGCGTTTGCGCCATGACGACGGGCGGGGTCACGGGGGCAGGCGCCGGGGCGGGCTGCGATGCCGCGACCCGCGCGCCCTCCAGCCGGTCGAGCCGCGTGCGCAGCGCCGCGATCTCCGCCGCCTGTGCCCTGACCAGCTCCGCCAGTTCCGCCTGGCTCGGCGTCTGGGCGAGCGCGGGCGTGGCGCAGATCAGCGCGGCGATCGCACAGCCGCTACGAAACAACATCATGGCTTCATTCCCTGGGTCAGGATCGCGCGCCATTCGGCGAGGAACCGCCGGCGCTTGATCGTATCGAGATTGACGAGAAGGCCGGGGCCGACGCGGATCGGGCGCTGCTGTTCGGCCGACAGGCGCGGCGCGCGGACATCGCGGCGCACCGGCAACAGCCATTGCTTCGCGAGCAGCCCTTGGCCCGTGCGCGACAGCAGGAAATCGAGGAACAGCTTCGCCCCCGCCGGGCGCTGGGCATTGCGGGCGATGAAGGCGACGCGCGAGGCGACCAGCGTATAGTCGCGCGGGAACACCACCCCGATCCGGGGGTCGCGCTTCGCGGCGGTCAGCGCATAGGGGCCGACGACATTATAGGCGATGGCGATCCGCCCGTCGGCGACCGCATCCAGCATCGGCTCGGTCGTCGGTGACAACCACGGCCGCGTCGCCGCCATCGCCTGGACCAGCGACCGCGTATCGCGGGTGATCGCATAATCTTCTGTCAGATACAGATAGCCGACGTTCGAGCGCGCCGGATCATAGGTCGCGACCTTGCCGGTCAGCGGCTTGCGCCCGGCGCGCAGCAGCGCCTCGAACGCCTCATGGGTGCGCGGCACCCGGCCCGCCGGAATCAGCCGCCGGTTGTAGACGAAGGCGACCGGCTCGGCGGTGACGCCATAACCCATGTTCTTCCACACCGCGTCGGCGGGCAGCGCCGGCTTCTCCGGGCTCTGATAGGCCTGCGCATAGCCGTCGTTGATCAGCTTCGCCTGTAAATCCATGCCCGACGACCAGACCAGATCGGCGACCGGCCGGTTGGCACGCGCTTCGGCCACGACCCGGCGATAGATTTCGCGCGACTCCAGATCCGCATATCGGACGGCGACGCCGGGAAAGGTCCGTTGAAACGCGGCGATCAGCGGTGCCATCGCCGACGCATCGGCATTGCCATAGACGCGCACGACGCGCTCGGCCCGCGCCGCTTCGATCAGCGCGTCATAGGACCGCGGATAGCCCTCGGGCCGCTGCGCCTCTGTGGGGGCCGCCGCGCCGACCAGAATCGCCAACAGGATCGTAAAAGCTTTCATCAGGTCCTCTCGCTTCCCGCATCTCGGTTCGGGTAAGCTCGTATGATGGTGTACGAACCGAACCTGTCATCCGCCTTTCACCGCGCCGGCCGTCGATGCGAATATTGATCGTCGAGGACGACGCGCCGCTCGCGCGCAGCATCGCCGCGTTGCTGCGCGGTGCGGGCCATGCGGTCGACCATGTCGCGACGGGCGAAGACGCGCTGATGGTGCTGGCAACCGAACCCTATGCGCTGGTCGTGCTCGACGTCGGCCTGCCCGATCTCGATGGATTTGCGGTGTTGCAGGCGCTGCGCAAACGCGGCGACCGGGTGCCGGTGCTGATGCTGACCGCGCGCGATGCACTGGACGACCGCGTGCGCGGCCTCGACCTCGGCGCCGACGATTATCTGCGCAAGCCCTTCGCGCCGGAGGAACTGGAGGCGCGCATCCGTGCGCTCGGCCGGCGGCGCGGCGGTGATCCCATGCCTGAACTGGTGATCGGCACGCTCACGCTCAACCGCTCGACCGGGCAGGCGCAGGTGGGTGAACGCCCGCTCGACCTCCGGCGGCGCGAATGGGCGGTGCTCGACGCCCTCGCCACCCGTGCCGGGCAGATCGTCCCGCGCGAAACGCTGCAATCCGAGGTGTTCGGCTATGACGAACCGGTCGGACCCAATGCGATCGAGGTGAACATTACCCGGCTGCGCGGCAAGCTCGCCCCCGACGGACCGGCGATCCGCACCGTGCGCGGCGTGGGCTATCTGCTCGATGCCGGCTGATCCCGGCCGTGCGCCCGCGCTGCGCACCCGGTTGCTGGCGGCGATGCTCGCGCCGATGCTCGCCATCGCGGTGCTGCTGGGCATCGCCGGCGCGGCGCTGATCGCCGATGTCGTACGGCGGACCAACGACCGGGTGCTGGGCGGCGCGCTCGGCGCGATCGCGGAAACGGTGCAGGTGGAGGCGGGCGAAGTCACGATGGACCTGCCCCCCGCCGCGTTCGGCATGCTGGAAAACAGCGAGCGCGACAATGTCTACTACCGGATCGCGGTCGGCGACCGGCTGCTGACCGGCTATGCCGACCTGTCCGCGCCGCGCGTCGCCGACCTCGCACTCGATACGCCGCGCTTTCGCAACGCCGCCTATCGCGACCAACCGATCCGCATCGCGGAGGTACGCCGCTCGCTACCCCGCATCGATCAGCCGGTCGTCGTGCAGGTCGCCGAAACGCTCGACGGGCGTCATGCCCTGCAACGCCGACTGTTCGTCGCATTGCTGATCGGCGAACTGCTGCTGATTGGCGTGGCGATGCTGTTGATCCGTCCGGCGCTCAGCTGGAGCTTGCGCCCCCTCGCCCGCCTGCGCAGCACGATCGCCGCCCGCGATACCCGCGCGACCCCCGACCTATCGCCGCTCGACACCGGTCCGCTCCCCGTCGAGTTGCGCCCGCTGGCCGAGGCCTTCGACCATCTCCTGGCCCGGCTCGACAGCGCGACCGCCGGCATGCGCCGCTTCACCGCCGACGCCTCGCACCAGATGCGCACGCCGCTCGCCGTGCTGAAGCTGCAGGTCGCCCTTGCCCGGCGCGGCGATCCGGCCGCGCTGGGCGAGATCGCCGACGCCGCCGACCGCCTCGAACATCTGGTCAAACAGCTGCTGGCGCTGGCCCGAGCCGAGGAGACCGGAACCGCTCCGCCCTTCGAACCGGTCGATCTGCGCGAATTGGCCATCGCGGTCATCAACCGCCGCATCGCCCAGGCCATCGAGGCAGGCGTCGAGATCGACCTCGAAGCGGAGAACGGCGCGGTCGTCCAAAGTCATCGGACCTTGCTGTTCGAAATCCTGTCGAACCTGGTCGACAACGCGATCCGCTACAACCGGCGAGGTGGCAGGGTCGTGATCGCAGTAGAGGCCGCCGCGCAAGGAACCGCGATCGCCGTCTCCGACAACGGCCCGGGATTGCCGCCGGCCGACCTGCACCGGCTGGGCCACCGCTTCACCCGGCTGTCGAGCAGCCAGGGCAGCGAAGGCAGCGGTTTGGGCTTCGCCATCGTCCGCTCGGCCGCCCAGCGCCTCGGCCTGTCGATTATGGTCGGCGACAACGCCCCCGGCTTGCGCGTCACCTTACGTTTCGACTGACCAGCACGGCTTGCAAGAGAGTGCGGCGGTCCTGACCAGTTTGCCCGGTATTACCCTCGCCCCCTTCGGGCTAGGTCCGATATCCTACGCAATGAGACGCACAGCCGTCAACGAACGCAGACGTTCCGTCGGCGTCACGACGAAGGGGCGCATGCGTGCATCGCGACCGCCCCGAAGGGATGTGGAGCGATCAATCTGTCGTGATGCTCCAAACGCGAACAGCCCGCTGGTTTTTCGGCCAGCGGGCTGTGTGTCGTTGAAACGCGAGCGGCCCGCGTGTCTGCGACAGGCGGGCCGTGTGTTGTATAGTTTGGTTGCGGGGACAGGATTTGAACCTGTGACCTTCAGGTTATGAGCCTGACGAGCTACCGGGCTGCTCCACCCCGCGCCACCATGGTCGCCCTGTTGGGCGGAAGGGGTGTTATGACGAGTGTGAATGGATATGTGCACCGGCTTCAATGCCTGGCGACGACGTGTG
>NZ_QQWV01000017.1:0-79435 GCF_003951715.1 Sphingomonas sp. ABOLH
GTCGTACGAGCGCTCGTACGACCAGTCTCAGAACCGAAAACTTCCCGCACCGCCCGCGCCCTCGTCAAAGACGATAAGCATCCCGGCTACGGCCAAACGGGCAAGGCGGCCCTCAGGCCACGCTTACCCTATGGGCTCCACAAGACGCTCTACAACGGCTGGATGCGTTGGGGTGAGGCGGGCGTGTTGCCCCACGAACCGGGTACTATGTGACTGCGAGGATCACGCACGCGCCAAGACGCAGCGGGACCGCATCTCGGGCGGCTGCATGCGCGGACGCTGCTCCGTCAAGATTTTTCCGCGATCGCGCTGAACGACCGCTATTGGGGGTCGTAGCTCCTATCTGATGGTGGGTGAACGAACGGCGGAAAAGTCACTTTTGTCCTAAAACCGCCGGGCCGCTTTCCACCAAACGCCACTGAAGACTAACACTGCGGGGCTGGTCAATTATGGCAACTCGCACGAACCAGTAGGTCAGGATATGAACCACGGAGGGGTCAGATACTAATCGAGGAATTGCGGGACGTCCGCCGCGCATCGGGTCTATCGCAACGGGCTCTAGCCAACCGAATCGGAGTGGATACGCAGACCATCAAAAGGTTGGAGGGCGGCGTAGGTTCGTTGGCCACATTGATCGCGGCGATGACGGCATTGAACTTCCGGGCAACGGGCGTCGGTCGTGGCAGTTCGCTGTCCGAACAGCTGCGGGATTGTCGAAGCAAGCGCGCATGGTCGTTGGAACAGGTGGCGGCCAAGACTGGCTTGTCGAGGACCACCGTCGCTAGCCTGGAGCGCGGCGGAGGATCGGTTGCCAGTCTCATGAAAGTGCTGGTGGTCCTCGCACCCAATGCTCGTCGGCAAGCGCCTGAGCGCTCGTACTGGGGGCAAGGGGACAAGGCAGATCGGGACAGTCGTTTCACACCGCCCGATTTCATGGATGATATCTACACTGCCTTCGGTGCCGTCGATCTCGACCCGTGCGCTGACGTGCGTAGCCCTGTCATCGCAAATCGCAGGATATTGGTGAGCGAGGGCGGTGACGGACTCGTAGAAGACTGGTCCGGTGGACTGGCTTACGTCAATCCGCCCTTTTCGAACATGCTGGCGTGGTTACGACGCGCCTACGAACAATGGCGTGTCGGCAATGTTCGGACCGTGGTCTGCCTTGTCCCGGTCCGAACCGACTCGGCCTTCTTTCATGATACGCTGATAGCCGAAGCTGATATCTTTCTTTTGCAAGGGCGGGTTAAGTTCCTCAGCCCGCAAGGCAAGTCACAACATACACCATTCTCGCTCATGATCGTGACATTGGGAACGACGGCCGAGCAACGGCGACGGTACGCTGAACTTGCGTCCGGCCATTGGTTGGCGCGCATTTGACGTGTCACGACTGCCAACCGAACAGTTCGCTTTCGAATGCCAAGAACGCCTCCGCGCGCGATACCGACCTTCCGGTGCAACGGCGTATGATCGATGCAATGCGTCTACCAAACCGCGGTTTGACGGTTCGCTGTCTATATCCTCAGCCCATGCAGTGGGGGCGGCGAACATGTTGGGGACGTTCTCGACAGGAGATGCCTCAGACAGTTGATTGGGCCGCCTCGTCAAGCTCGGCAGGGCGGATGAAACGCTTGGGTATTTTGAGCCGGACGAACGTTTGCATGCCAT
The DNA here is from genome assembly GCF_003951715.1 of Sphingomonas sp. ABOLH. Lineage (NCBI taxonomy): Bacteria > Pseudomonadati > Pseudomonadota > Alphaproteobacteria > Sphingomonadales > Sphingomonadaceae > Sphingomonas > Sphingomonas sp. ABOLH. The sequence continues at coordinate 1,669 of NZ_QQWV01000017.1, forward strand.
CGCGCTGCGCGGACGTAATCCTTATGTTTTGCAGCACGGGGTGATCGACGACCGTGGTAGCGCTTTGTCCGGGAAGCGCATCCGTCACGGTTTCGGGAAACGGGCGATTAATAATAAACGTGTGCCCGGCAACCAGGCCAACATCAACGATCCGCACACTGGCCATGATACGCCCCGATCGCAGATAGATCGACGTCCGGCTCCCAGCGTTCTCACCAAGAATTATTTCTTGGCCGCCCCCCTCACGCGGATCGCAGCCTCCTAACAGACTTGTTGCACACACCGCCAAATCCGCGCCAGCGAGCGCAATTGCGCGTTCCGCGAGTATATCAATCTCGAACACAGCAGCGCTCGCCGTCATCCTTGCCAACGCACGCTGACGCTTGCGCTGTTCCGATGCGTGGCAGCTGATGCTGCTCATCAACTCACGTGGTGTCCAATCGACAATCCGCTGGGTATATGGCCTCAGCGCATCGTTCAGCATCGACACATTCGCCTCAAGCTGGAGATGACGGCCAGCCAACTTGACATCTACCCGCTGGGGGGCCGTTTTGAGCGACACAAGCGTCATGCCGGCTGCCGATCGCTCGATCGCCGCATCGATCATCCGACGAGCCTGGGCAAACCGGTCTGTGTGCCGTTGCCGGGCGCGGTGAACCTCATGAACCCGTTGAAAAACGAGCTCTGGCAAGTCCGGCAGACCCGGCCCACCCATCTCGCTCGTAAGCCTGTCAGGGGCGAACAGGCAGAGGACTACGGCCCCGATACCAACTTCTATGACGACCCCTGTTTCCCTGAACTGGGCGCCGGCCGCCACGCGCCGCACGAGTTGTACGACCGGTGCCGAAGCGGCCATGGCTTCGCAGGCGGCGATGCGTTGGCGCAGGCGCATCTGAAGATCGCGGATTTCTAACGCAGTCAGTTCGCTCGATACGTCGGTCACATCTGGTCCATCTTCGGTGAGAAGGCATTGGTCGACGGCTTGGTTCATGACTTCGTCCATTCTCCGGAGGTGCGGCTTTTCCACTCTTTCTGCGGAACTTACCTACATTCGCTTAATGCGAGGGACCTTCAGGGCGTTGTTCGGCGCCAGCTGCCTGGACGATGTCTGAGGAGACAATTCGCGTCAGCTTGGATCGAACACGAGGTGGAGAGCTGCCTCAATCACGTTGAACCGAGGCTTGCGCGGTGCCCCACAGTTCATCGCAGGGCGAAAGGACGTCTAAGCCGTATGATCCAACAGCCGGCATGCTAACCGACGTGGCCGTGCCGGGCAGTAGGAGACAACAAGGCCGCGTGGACCGCGAACGAAATGCGATATGGACCACTTCAGCAACGTCTCGTCGACGCCCTGCCAACGGCTTGGAGTTGATCCGACTCAACTCATCGCAAGGCCTCTGGACCGATATACACAACCGATGCACAAGGATGCCGCGATCCTGCAAGAACCGCGGAAATCCGTGGGTTTGTGGTGACGGTATTTCGGGTTCGAATCCTGTCTCCCCGACCACGAAATCCACCACACATCTTTTGCTCGATCGGGCCGAATAGGCGCCGACCGGTTTGGCACGTCGCTTTCCGTCAGTACTTGACTCAGTCAACTATCCTGCGCCAACTAGGACTGCATGGAAGATGCAGACGTCACCGCAGTCCGGCAGTTCAACCGCTTCTATACCCAGACGATCGGCGCCCTCGACGCGCGCTTTCTGGGGACCGAAGCGAGCCTCCCCGAAGCGCGCCTGTTGTTCGAGATCGCGACACGCGAACCGGTAACCGCCAGCGTCCTGCAGGACGCGCTCGGTATGGATGCGGGCTATCTCAGCCGTCTCGTCGCCCGGTTCGAAAAGCGCGGTTGGATCGTCCGGGTCCGCCGCGACGATGACGCCCGCGCGCGCGATTTGCGGTTGACCGAGGCGGGACGCGACGCCTTCGCCACGATCGACCGGCGGCAGAGCGATGCGGTCGGCGACCTGCTGGGCATGGTCGAGGGACAGGCGCGGCGCGATCTGGTCGAGGCATTGACGCGCGCGCGGCTGCTGCTCGATCCGGCGTCGGGCGGGGCGTTCGTCGTCCGGCCGTTCCGTGCGGGTGAACCGGCGCTGATCGCCGCGCGGCAATCGGTCCTCTATCGCGACAGCCATGGCTGGGGTCGCGACGTCGAGGTGATCGAAAGCGAGGTGACCGCGGCGTTCCTGCGCAACTTCAACCCCGAGCGCGAACAATGCTGGGTCGCGGAGATCGACGGCGTGATGGCCGGCGCGGTGTTCGTGACCGACGAGGGAGACGATATCGCGCGACTGCGCCTGCTGCACGTCGAACCCTTTGCCCGCCGGCGCGGCATCGGCGATGCGCTGGTTGGGCACCGTGTCGATTTCGCCCGGACGAAGGGCTACCGCGCACTGGTGCTGTGGACGCAGACCGTGCTGGAGGCGGCACGCCGGATCTATGCGGCGCACGGGTTCGACTGTGTCGAGACGGCGATGCACGAACGGTTCGGCATGCCGCTACAGGGCGAAACCTGGCAGCGGAAGCTGGCCGCATGAACGAAGCGCTGACCATCCGCATCGCGACCGAGGCCGATCTCGAACCGCTTCGGGCGTTGATGGCGCTGGCGATCGATCGCGGACAGGCCGCGGTGCTGACCCCCGGACAGGTCGTCGCCAGCCGCGCGGTGATGGGCCTCGATACGCAGCTGATCCGCGACGGCACCTATTTCGTCGTCGAAGAGGGCGGGGTGCCGGTCGGCTGCGGCGGGTGGAGCCGGCGCGCGACGCTCTATGGCGGCGATCACAGCACCGACCTGCGCGATCCAGCGCTGCTCGATCCGGCGAAAGATGCTGCCCGCAACCGCGCAATGTATACCCACCCCGACCAGGTCCGCCGGGGGATCGGCCGGATGATCCTCGACCGCTGCGAACAGGCGGCGCGGGCGGAGGGGTTTGCCGCGGCCGAACTGATGGGAACGGCCGGCGGCGTGCCGCTCTATGCCGCCTGCGGCTACCACCCGGTCGAGCGCGCCGATGCGCAGGTCGATGGGGTGACCGTTCCGCTCACCCGCATGCGCAAGACGCTGACCGCGTCGGCATAGCGCGCGGCCGGTCAGGCGGTGACGAGGCTGGCCCGGTCGATCTCGGCGATCGAACGGGCACCGGTCAGCGCCATGGCGACGCGTATTTCACTCTCGAACAGGTTCAGCAGGCGGGTAACGCCGGCTTCTCCGGCGGCGGCAAGCGCATAGATGAAGGCGCGCCCGATCATCGTCGCATCGGCGCCGAGCGCCAGCATCCGCACCACGTCCAGCCCCGAGCGGATACCGGAATCGGCCAGAATCCCGATCTGTCCCCTCACCGCATCGGCGATGGCGGGCAGGGCGCGCGCGGTGGAAAGGACGCCGTCGAGCTGTCGTCCGCCATGGTTCGACACGACGATGCCATCCGCCCCGAAGCGTACCGCGTCGCGCGCGTCGTCGGGGTCCAATATCCCCTTGATGATCATCGGGCCCCGCCAGACATCGCGGATCCATTCGAGATCGCGCCACGATATCGCCGGATCGAAATTCGCACCCAGCCAGCCGATATAGTCGGCAAGCGCGGTCGGCGTGCCGCGATAGGTGGAGATATTGCCCAGGTCGTGCGGCCGCCCGAACAGCCCGACGTCCCATGCCCAGCGCGGATGGGTGAGCGCCTGGACCATCCGGCGCAGCGGGGCGTGGGGGCCCGACATGCCGCTATGCGCATCGCGGTAGCGCGCGCCCGGCACCGGCATGTCGACGGTAAAGACCAGCGTCGTGACGCCCGCCGCCTGCGCCCGTTCCAGCGCGTCGCGCATGAAGCCGCGATCCTTCAGCACATAGAGCTGGAACCAGATCGGCGCGCTGGACGCGGCCTGTACCTCGCGGATCGCGCAGACCGACACCGTCGACAGGGTGAAGGGCACGCCCTTCGCCGCCGCGGCGCGTGCCGCCTGCACCTCCCCCCGGCGGGCATACATGCCGGTCAGGCCGACCGGGGCCAGCACCACCGGCATCGCCATGCGCGTGCCGAACAGATCGATGTCGAGCCGCAGGTCGGCGACGTCGCGCAGCACCCGCTGGCGCAGCGCGATATCGGACAGGTCGTCCACGTTCCGCCGCAGCGTGTGTTCGGCATAGGCACCGCCGTCGATATAGTGGAACAGGAACGGTGGCAGCCGCCGGCGTGCGATGGCGCGAAAATCGGTGGGCGCGGACACGATCATGGCGGGGCCTTACAGGGGGCGTCGGACGGGAGGGGTGGCCGCCGCACGTTCGCGTGACCGGACATTCTCGTCAATCGCGCTGTCGGCAATCTGCCGGAACGCTACCGCGCCGCAGCGTGCAATATTCGCTCACCGACAGGTCGCAAAGGTGCCGCAATCGCGCCACCGTGATGCTGTCCGCGTAACGACCGTTATCGGCCACGAAAAAGGGGCGCCACCGTTGCCGGGGCGCCCCTTCTTCATTCCGGCTTCCCGCGTCGGTGAGGACGCGGGAACGGGAATTACATGCCGTTGTGCTCGGCGGCGTTCTCGATCGCGTCCGACGCGTCTTCGGCGTTTTCCGAAGCGTTCATCAGGTCGGCAGCGACGGCTTCGTTCGAGGTGTTCTCGGCCTGCGCTTCGAGGTTGTCCGCCAGCATTTCCAGGTTGTCCGACGCGGCGTCGGCAGCGTTGTCGGTCGGGGTGTTCTTGCAAGCGGCAACCGACAGGAGGCCGGCGGCGGCGGCGACGAGCATGATCTTCTTCATTCGGGTTACTCCCAGAAAATTCCATTTCGCGAATATCCCGGCGTCACCGCCGTCGCGAGATAGCCGCAATAGCGCCTTGTACGCCGCCGTCAATCTCCAATTGTGGCAAGATTGCGGCTTTGCGACCAATGGTGGACCGCGCCAGCGTTACGACGAAGTGACATTTTGGCAGGAAACAGAGCCGAAAATGGCGGAAAACGCGATGTCATGCTGCAATCGCGAAAGGGTGCCGCCGTCGATCGGCCCGGGCCGCCGGAACGACGCCGCCACCGGATCGAGTCGCTGCCGAATGGACGACGGCGACGGTCGAATCGGGCCGACCGCCCGCGCGCCCGGTCCATGGCGCCCGCGTTGCCAATTCGCCGGCCCATCGCTACATCGCGCCAGAACCTTTTATATCACCCGATATTCGAAACGGAGCCGTCGGCAATGGCCGTGCAGTACAGCTATGTGATGAAGGGTCTGACCAAGACCTTCCCCGGCGCCAACAAGCCGGTGCTCAACAATATCCACCTGCAGTTCCTGCCCGACGCGAAGATCGCGATCATCGGCCCGAACGGCGCGGGCAAGTCGACTCTGATGAAGGTCATGGCCGGCATCGACACCGAATTCACCGGCGAGGCCTGGGCCGCCGAGGGGATCAAGGTCGGCTATCTGCCGCAGGAGCCGAAGCTCGATCCGACCAAGACGGTGATGGAGAACGTCAAGGACGGCGTGCGTCCGGTCGCCGACCTCGTCGATCGCTTCAACGCCATCTCGGCCGAAATGGGCGATCCGCAGGACGATACCGATTTCGACGCGCTGATGGAGGAGATGGGCGAGCTTCAGGCGAAGATCGACGCGGTCGACGGCTGGAGCCTCGACAACCAGCTCGAAATCGCGATGGAAGCGCTGCGCTGCCCGCCGGGTGATGCTTCGGTCGAAAATCTGTCGGGCGGTGAAAAGCGCCGCGTTGCGCTGTGTAAGCTGCTGCTCGAAAAGCCGCAGATCCTGCTGCTCGACGAACCGACCAACCACCTCGACGCCGAAAGCGTCGCGTGGCTGGAAAACTACCTCAAGGAATATACCGGCAACGTCATCCTCGTGACCCACGACCGGTACTTCCTCGACAACGTCGTGAACTGGGTGCTCGAGCTGGATCGCGGCCGCTACTACACCTACGAAGCCAATTATTCGGGCTATCTGGAAAAGAAGGCCAAGCGCCTCGAACAGGAAGAGCGCGAGGAAGCCGGCCGGCAAAAGGCGATCCGCGACGAGCTGGACTGGATGCGGCAGACGCCCAAGGCGCGCCAGACCAAATCCAAGGCGCGTATCCGTGCGTTCGACGAACTGGTCGAAAAGCAGGAAAACCGCGCGGTCGGCAAGGCGCAGATTCTCATCCAGATCCCCGAACGCCTCGGCGGCAAGGTGATCGAGGCGAAGAACCTGACCAAGGCCTATGGCGACAAGCTGCTGTTCGAAGGTCTCGACTTCAACCTGCCGCCCGGCGGCATCGTCGGCGTGATCGGGCCGAACGGCGCGGGCAAGTCGACGCTGTTCAAGCTGATCACCGGCCAGGAGCAGCCCGATGGCGGCTCGATCGAGGTCGGGCAGACGGTGAAGCTCGGCTATGTCGACCAGTCGCGCGACGACCTCGACCCCAACAAGAATGTCTGGGAAGAGGTCTCGGACGGCCTCGACGTGTTCCGCTTCGGCAAGCAGGAACTGGGCACGCGCGCCTATGTCGGCGCGTTCAACTTCAAGGGGCAGGACCAGCAGAAGAAGGTCGGCCAGCTGTCGGGCGGTGAACGCAACCGCGTCCACATCGCCAAGATGCTGAAGGAGGGCGGCAACGTCCTGCTGCTCGACGAACCGACCAACGACCTCGACGTCGAGACGCTGCGCGCGCTCGAAGAGGCGCTGGAATCGTTCGCGGGCTGCGCCGTGGTCATCAGCCACGATCGCTTCTTCCTCGATCGCCTGTGCACCCACATCCTCGCGTTCGAAGGCGACAGCCATGTCGAATGGTTCGAGGGCAATTTCGAAGCCTATGAGGAAGACAAGCGCCGCCGCATGGGCGATGCGGCCGATCGTCCGACGCGGCTGGCGTACAAGAAGCTGACGCGCTGATCGTCATGCCGGTGGTCGAGGAAAATGGGGCGGGGTCGGACGATCCCGCCGATGCGATCCGCTATCGCCTCGACCAGCAGCGTATTCTGGCCGAGTTCGGCGGCATCGCGCTGCGCAGCCGCGACATCGACGAGATCGTGCGGGCGGCGGTCGAACTGGCCGCGCGCGGCATGCGGACGCGGCTCGCCAAGTTCCTGCATCACGACGACCAGGGCGGCGCGCTGATCGTCCGTGCCGGCATAGGCTGGAACGAGGGCGTGGTCGGGCAGGCGGAGATGGGCGACGATCTCGCCTCGCCCGCCGGCTTCGCCTTCCGCACCGGCGAGGCGGTGATCTCCAATCACCTGAGCGACGAAAAGCGCTTCCGCACGCCGGACTTCATGGCCGACCATGGCGTCAAGCGGGCGATCAACGTGCTGGTCGAAGCGAACGGCAAGCGCTTCGGCGTGCTGGAGGTCGACAGCCGCAAGGATGGCCGGTTCGAGGAAGACGACCTCGCCTTCATGCAGGGCTTCGCCAACCTGATCGGGGTCGCGATCGAACGGCTGGAGGCCGAAGCCTCGCTGCGCGCCGCGATCGAGCATCAGGAACTGCTGACGCGCGAGGCGTCGCACCGGGTCAAGAACAGCCTCGCCATGGTGTCGGCCATGCTCAACCTGCAGATGCGCGAGGATGACGACCCGCGGGTGCAGCGGATGCTGGGCGACGCGCAGGCGCGGATCGTCGCCATCGGCCAGGCGCATGACCAGTTGTGGCAGGGCGACCGGGTCGGCGTCGTTGCGCTGGAGCGGCTGCTATGCGGCATCGTCGACCAGTTGAAGGAACAGGCGCCCGACCACGCGATCGACTGCGACATCGCGCCATTGGTGGTCAGCGGCGACACCGCGATCCCGCTCGGGCTGTTGCTGACCGAACTGGTCACCAACGCGATCAAATATGCCTATGGCGAGGGTGGCGGGGCGGTGCGGATCGCGACGCGTTGCGACGACGGGCAATTATGGCTGGAAGTCGTCGATCGCGGGCAGGGGCTGCCGGCCGGCTTCGATCCGACCGCGGCGCGACCGACGAGTCTGGGCATGCGCATGGTCGGCAGTCTGGCACGGCAGCTGGGCGGGACGCTCAGTTTCGAGAATGCAGCGCCGGGGACGCAGGTGACGTTCGTGATGCCTTTGCCGGAGTCGGTGTAGGGCATTTGCTATCCCCTCCTCCAATCCGTTCACTTCGAGCAGGTTCGAGCGAAGTCGAGAACCGACCGTCGAGAAGACCTTTCCGCGTTCCCCACCGTTCGTCCTGAGTAGCCACTGAGCCTGTCGAAGTGGCGTATCGAAGGACCGCCACCGGTGCTTCGATACGGGTTTTCGACTTCGCTCAGCCCCTACTCAGCACGAACGGATGCGGGCGAAATCCCGCCTGTTACCCGTTCGGTTCGAGCAGCTTCGAGCTCGTCGAGAAGCGTCTGTCGAGAACGGCCCGATTGTGGCCCCGCCTTCTCGACGGACGGTTCTCGACAGGCTCGAACCTGCTCGAAGCAAACGGAGTGCGTGAGGAAAGGGCAGGCGTCCCCCTCAAACCCGCTTGACGAACACCCCCGTATCGCGCCGCTCCACCTCGAACTCCTTCACCTTCTCGATCAGGTCCGACAGCCGCTTGAACCCGTAGTTCCGCGTGTCGAAGCTCGACCGGTTGGCCGCGCGCTGGCCGACTTCGGACAGGCTGGCAAAGCCCTTCTTGTCGACCTTCGACGCGTCATAGGCATCGGACAGCAGCTTCACGAGCGCGGCATCGACCTTCTGCTGGCGCCGCGCCGGGGCAGGGGCGGGCTTGGCGGCAGGCGCCGCAGCCGGCGCGGCGACGCCGCCGATCGCCGGTGGCAGCGGCATGTTCGCCACGTCCTCGACATCCAGCGACGCGACGTCGATAAAGCGGGTGCAACTCTCGCGAAACCCTTCGGGCGTCCGGTCGGTGCCGAAACCATAGACCGGCACCCCTTCCTGCCGGATGCGCTGGGCCAGCGGCATGAAGTCGCTGTCCGACGACATGATCCCGAAACCCGTAATGCGGCCGCGCAAAAGCAGGTCCATCGCGTCGATGGTCATGCGCATGTCGGTCGCGTTCTTGCCCTTGGTGATGTCGAACTGCTGGAACGGCTCGATCCCGTGGCGCATCAGCAGCGCCTTCCAGCTTTTCAGCCCCGGCTTCTCCCAATTGCCATAGGCGCGGCGGACATTGACCGTGCCGAACTCGGCCAGCACTGTCAGCACGGAATCGAGATAGGCGGCGCCGGCATTGTCGGCATCGATCAGCAACGCGACGTTGCCGGTGGGGGCGTGATGGGTGGCCATGGCGTTCGTCTATCCTGTCCCGGCGGCGGCGGCTATGCCTCCTGCAACCGCTGTTCCTCGGCCCGGCGCAACATGGTGCGCGCCAGCTCCTCCTCGCCCAGCACGACCTGATCGACGCCGTGGCGCGTGAGATACTGCACCTCCTCTGCCGAATGCGCCCGCGACAGGATGTAGAGGCCGGCGTTCATGCCCCGGGCATGCTGGACGATCGCGCCCGCCTCGAACCCGCCGGGGATGGCGATCAGCAGCTTGGTCGCCTCCGCTACCCCCGCGTCGCGCAGCACATTGGGGTCGAGCGCATTGCCCAGCACCACGCTCCACCCATGCGCCTGCGCCGTGCGCGCGGTATCGGCCTGGTCCTCGATCACGACGAAGGCGCGGCCGGCATCGCGCAGCCCTTCGGCGATCAACCGCCCGACCCGCCCCGCGCCGATCAGCACGACATGATCCTCGCGCGCTTCCTCGCGCGCCGCCTCGCGTTCCTGCGCGGGGCTCGGCTCCTCGCCGCGTCCGGCGACCGCGCCGAACAGGAACGGGTTGACCATGATCGACAGGATCGCGCCCGCCAGGATCAGGTCGCGCCCCTCGCTCGGCAGGATGTTCAGGCTGGTGCCGATGCCGGCGAGTATGAACGAGAATTCGCCGATCTGCGCAAGGCTGGCGGCGATGGGCGCGGCGGTGCGGTTGGGGTGGCCGAACAGGCGGACGATGGCGAATGCCGCCGCCGACTTGCCGATGACGATGATGGCGATGGTCGCGATCAGGGGGCCGGGCTGTTCGACCAGCACCTGCGGATTGAACAACATGCCGACCGACACGAAGAACAGCACCGCGAACGCATCGCGCAAGGGGAGCGTTTCCTGCGCCGCACGCCGGCTGAGCGGCGTTTCGCCCAGGATCATGCCGGCGAAGAATGCGCCCAGCGCAAACGACACGTCGAACGCCAGCGCCGCCCCGAACGCCACACCCAATGCGATGGCCAGCACCGCCAGCCGGAACAGCTCACGCGATCCGGTATGCACCACCCAGTGCAGCGCCCAGGGGATTACCCGCCGCCCGACGACCAGCATCAGCGTGACGAAGCCGGTGACCTTCAGCAGCGTCATCACGATCGCGGTCACGATCGCACCGGGCGCGGCGGCCTTGGCCGGGTCGACCGCGGCGGCGACGACCGGCAGCAGGACGAGCGCCAGCACCATCGCCAGATCTTCGACGATCAGCCACCCGACCGCGATCCGCCCGCGCTCGGTCTGGACCAGCGCGCGGGCCTCCAGCGCGCGCAGCAGCACGACGGTACTCGCGACCGACAGGGCGAGGCCGAACACGATGCCGGCCATCAACGACCATCCGAGAAACTGCGACAGGCCCCAACCCATCGTCGTCGCGACGGCAATCTGCACCACCGCGCCCGGGACGGCGATGCGCCACACCGACAACAGGTCCTTCAGCGAAAAATGCAGCCCGACCCCGAACATCAGCAGGATGACGCCGATCTCCGCCAGTTCGGTGGCGATCCCCGAATGCGCGACGAAGCCGGGCGTGAACGGCCCGATCAGCACACCCGCCAGCAGATATCCGGCGATCGGCGAAACGCGCAGCTTGAGCGCGACCGCCCCCAGCGCGAACGCCGCGACCAGTGCGGTGACGATGGTTCCGATCAGCGGCGTGTAATGGGGCATTGCGTCTCCTCGGTCGGGTTCCTCCCAAGCGAACGGACGGCAGGGCGGCTGGGTTCGTCAACGTACCAAATTTACCGCCCGATGGCAGTCGGTAACGCCGCGTCGTTACTCGATATCGTCGGCATATCCTGCCAGTGCGGCGATGGCGGCCGGGTCGTCGGCATGGCGCTGGCGAAGCGAGCGCAGGGCGGCGTCGGTGCCGGTACAGGTCCGCTCCATCCCGTATTTCAGGAACACCGCACGCGCCGGGCCGGTCGCTTCCTCGCCGCGCAGATGGTCGCATTCATCGCGTTTCAGGCGAAAGGCGACGACATCGGCGGGGAGGGCGGGGACATTGCCGGTCGACGCGTCGGTTCTGTGGGTCTCGACATGGATGACGGGTGCGTCCGATGGGGCGCCTCCGCAACCCGACAGCAACAACCCGATCGTCGCCATGAGCAACCGCACATCATTCCCCCGCCAAGCGTCGAATCACGGATAGACGATCGCCATCACCTCAACTTCCTTCGCCCCCGCCGGCAGGGCGACCGTCCGCACGTCGCCGACCGCGCTGCCGCGCAAGGCCCGCGCCATGGGGGAGTTCCACCCGATCCGCCCCTTGCCGGCATCGGCCTCGTCGTCGCCGACCAGTTCGAGCGTGCGGTGGTTGTCGTCCTCGTCGGCGATGGTCACCGTCGCACCGAACCATGCCCGGCCGCGCTCGGTCTGCGTCGCCGGATCGACCACCCGCGCCGCCTTCATGCGCTTGGCGAGAAAGCCTAGCCGCCGGTCGATCTCGCGCAGCCGTTTGCGGCCATAGATATAGTCGCCATTCTCCGACCGGTCGCCATTGCCCGCGGCCCAGGCGATGACGTCGACCAGCTTCGGCCGCTCCTCGCCCAGCAACTGGTCATATTCGGCCTTCAACACGGCATAACCCGCCGGGGTGATGTAATTCGGACGCGGTTCGCTCATCCCGGTCGGTTCTTCCCCAGATACCAGCTCAGATTGTTCGGCCCCTTCGACCGTGCCTTGTCGGCATGGATCAGGTCATAGACGACCGCATTTTCCAGCACGCGCTGCACATAGCCGCGCGTTTCGGTGTACGGAATCTTCTCCACCCAATCGACGATGTCGACTCCCGGCGTGCGCGGGTCGCCATTGGCGCGCAGCCATTTGTTCACATTGCCCGGCCCGGCATTGTAGGCGGCAATGGCGAGCGGATAATAGCCGCCATAATAATCGAGCATCCGCTGAATGAAGCTCGACCCCAGCGCCATGTTATACGCCGGATCATTGAGCGAGGACGGATTGTAGGAAAGCCCCAGCTTCCCTGCCGTCTCGCGCGCGGTGCCCGGCATCAACTGCATCAGCCCGCGCGCGCCGGTGCGGCTGACGGCGGTGCGGTCGAACTGGCTTTCCTGCCGCGCGATCGCGTGGATCAACGTGAACTGATCGCGCTGCGCCCCGCTGACCTGCACCGACGGATAGCCCGCCAGCGTATAGTCGCTATGCCCGTTCAGCAGCGCGCTGCGCCCGACCATGACGCTCAGGTCCGGGCGGTCGATCGCCTGCGCCAGCTCGACCGCCAGCGCATGATCGGTGTCGCTGCGTGCGTCCTCGGCGATCTTGCGGACGAACAGCCCTTGATCGCCATATTGCCCGGTGCGGCCCAGATAGCGCGTCGCCTTGACCACATCGCTGTTCATGTACGCCGCGCGCACGGCCGCCGGGACCGCTGCGGGATCGGCGGTATTGCCCGGTGCACGCAGGGGGCGGCCGATCCGCTCGCTGGCCAGCTGTCCGTAATATAGGTCGCCCAGATCGGCGGCCTGCGCGTACCAGCGGTCGGCGGTGGCGCGGTCGCCCGCTGCCTCCGCCGCGCGCCCCGCCCAGTAATAGCCCTTGGTCCGGACGGTCGGCGTGCGCGATCCGCTGGCATAGCGGGCGAACATGCCGGTCGCATCCGCCGGCCGGTTCAGCTTCTGCAGCGCGACCGTCCCCGCCAGCCACGCGAGGCTGGTATAGTCGTCGCGCTCGCCATAGGCCGCGTCGGCGATCACCGTCCCCGCCGGGAACGCATCGTCGATCTGCGACGCGATGCGATAGGCGAGGTCGAACTGGCTGTCCGCCTGCGCCGCCTTGGCATTGGTCAGCAGGACCTCCAGCCATTCCTCGACATCCCCCGGACTGCGCGACAGACGGCGCGGCTGCGCGAGGTAGGAGCGGGCCGCCACCGACTGACCCGTAGCGCGCAGCCAGCTGGCGCGGTCGCCGATATAGCCCGGATCGGTCCGGTCGACGCCCGGCTGTTCGCCCCGGACGCTGGCATCCGCCGCATTGGTGCGGAACGCCATGCGCGCATCGAAGGTCGGCCGCATCGCCGCCGAGACATAGCCGATCTGCCGCCCGGCGGCGGTCGTCGCGCCCTGCCACAACAGCCGGTCCATCCGCGCGTCATGATCCTGCGGGGTCAGCGCCGAGGCGAACCGGCCGAGCAGCTTCGCCTCGTCATTGGTGCGCAGCGCCCCCCGGCGCCATGCCGTGCGCGCCGCTTCATGCGCCTCGGCCATCCGCCCGCTCGCCGCCAACGCCTCCGCCATGCGCAGCCGCCCGGCGGCGGTCAGCGGCGGATAGCGGTCGAAGAAGCGCAGCACCGTCGCCGGGTCCTGCGCGCCGTCCGCCAGCACCGTCTCCGCCGCCGCGCGCCGGCTGGTTTCCCCGGGAAAACCGGGATGCGCCAGCAGGAACCGGGCATAGTCGGTAAAGGGATAATTGTCGGATTGCTGCAACCGTTTCCAATCGGCCAGCACCGGCTGGATCGGGTCATAGGCCGGGGCCGATGCCACCGGCTGGACCATCGGTCGCACGGTGATCGGCGCTGGCTGCACCATCGACGGCGGCAGCGGTTGGACGGAGATCTGCGCGGCGGGATGGAACATCCCGGCGGCCATGGCGGCGCTCGCGACGCCGGTGAGCAGGAACGCGCTCTTGAACACGGTGGTCAGCATACTGGACATGATATGGAAGCCCGCCCTATCTGTCGCCACCTTTTCGGCTCGAAACCCTGTCTGCGGAGCGCGTTTTCCATGTTTTCCGGTTCGATTCCCGCGCTCGTCACCCCGTTCGCCGACGGTCGGTTCGACGAAGCATCGTTCCGCGCCCTGGTCGACTGGCAGATCGAGAGCGGGTCGAGCGCGCTGGTTCCCTGCGGCACCACCGGCGAAGCGGCGACGATGACGATCGAGGAGCATGACCATGTCGTGCGCGTCTGCGTCGATCAGGCACGTGGCCGCGTACCGGTGATCGCGGGCTGCGGGTCGAACGACACCGCCGTCGCGCTGCACCACATCCATGCCGCGAAGGCCGCGGGCGCCACCGCCGCGCTGCTCGTCCCGCCCTATTACAACCGCCCGAATCAGGAAGGGGTGTTCCGCCATTTCGAGGTGCTGGCGTCGCAGGGCGGCCTGCCGATCGTGCTCTACAACGTGCCCGGCCGCACCATCACCGACATCGCGGTCGAGACGGTCGAGCGGATCGTGAAGGCGTTCCCCGACGTAGTGGTCGGCATCAAGGACGCGACCGGACAGATGGCGCGCGTCGCCGAACACCGTGCGCGCTGCGGCACCGGTTTCGCCCAGCTGTCGGGCAATGACGACATGACGCTCGCCTTCATGGCGATGGGCGGGGTCGGCGCGATCTCGGTCACCGCCAATGTCGCGCCCGCCATGTGCGCCGAGTTTCAGGACGCCTGCGCCGCCGGCGACTTTGCCCGGGCGCTGACCATTCAGGACCGGCTGTTCCCGCTGCACGCCGCATTGTTCAGCGATGCGTCGCCCGGTCCGGTCAAATATGCGATGGGCCGCGTCCGCCCGGGCTTTCCGACCGACCTGCGCCTGCCGATGACGCCCGCGTCCGAAGCCTCGCGCGCGGCGGTCGATGCCGCGCTCGCCCATGCCGGGCTGGTGCGCTGAGGATGGGAAGGTCGAAGCGGGGGGATGCATCCATTGCCGTAGCGGGGGCTGCGGCGTAACACGCAGGGCCTATGCCAAACGGACCTCTCTCAACCCAGACGGTGACCGGTGCGGAAATCGCCGCCCGCGACTGGTCGACGACCCCGCTGGGCCCGATCGAGGGGTGGCCGGTGTCGCTGCGCTCGCTGCTGGCGATGATGCTGTCCTGCCCGACGCCGATGTTCCTCGCCTGGGGGCCGGAGCTGCGCTGCTTCTACAACGATGCCTATCGCCCGATCCTGGGGCTACGGCTCGACGGCGCGCTGGGCGAACGCTTCGATATCGTCTGGGCCAGCATCTGGGACGAACTGGTCCCGCTGGTCGACCAGACTCTTGCCGGCGGCAGCATCGTCGCCACCGACATGAAGCTCGACCTCGCCCGCACCGGCGAGCCGGAGGAGAGCTGGTGGACCTTCACCTATTCCCCGGCCTTTGACGATGCAGGGCAGGTCGCCGGCCTGTTCTGTGTGACGGGGGAGACGACGTCGCGCATCGTGGCCGAGCGGGAACGGGCGGCCGCCGACGAACGGCTGCAACTGGCCCTGTCCGCCGGGCGCAATATCGGTGCGTGGGACTGGGACGTGCAGGCCGACATGATCCGCGCCGACAGCCGGTTCGCGCTGCTCTACGGCGTCGATCCGAAGATGGCGGAGCAGGGCGCGCCGATCGCCCGCTTCTTCGAAGGAATCCATCCCGACGACCTGCCGATGGCCCAGCGCGCGATCGAACGCGCGATGGACCCGACCGGCGACGGCACCTTCATTTCGGAATATCGCGTCGTCGACCAGGGCGGCAATTGCCGCTGGGTGTCGGCGCAGGGCCGCTGCACCTTCGACGATAGCGGGCGCCCGCTGCGCTTTCCCGGCGTCAGCTACGACATCGACGACCGGAAACAGGCCGAACTGGCGGCGCTGGCGGCCAAGGCGGAGCGCGAATTCGTCCTGTCGCTCAGCGCCCGGCAACGCGCCGCGACCGATCCGGACGCGATCATGCGCTTCACCGCCCGCGCGCTTGGCGAATGGCTCCGCGTCGACCGGGTCGCTTTCGCCCGCGTCGCGGCCAACCGCGTGCGCTATATGGGCGGGTGGAACGACGGGGTCCTGCCGCCGCTGACCGGCGAACATTCGCTCGACCGCTTCGGGCAGGGCAATACCGCGCTGCTGCGCGCCGGGCGGACGATCGTATCGGACGAATTCGCGATCGACCCCGATTTCGTCGGTAGCGAGGCATCATCCTATTCAGCCGTCTCTGGCTTCTGCGTGCCGCTGCGGCAGGACGGGCGGCTGGAAGGGCTGCTGATCGTCGGTCATGGCGCACCGCGTCACTGGCTGCCGGGCGAAATCGCGCTGTTGCAGGAAGTGGCGGAGATCAGCTGGGTCACCGTCCAGCGCGCCGACGCGCTGCTTCGGTTGCAGGCGAAGGTCGGGCGGCAGGATGCACAGCTCGAACGCGTCGCCACCGAACTGCACAATGCCGCCAGCGCCCGCGCCGCCGCCGAGACGCAGGTGCGCCAGTTGCAGAAGATGGAGGCGGTCGGCCAGCTGACCGGCGGCATCGCGCACGATTTCAACAACATGCTCGCGGTCGTGATCGGCGGGCTGGACATGATCGAGCGCCGCATCGCCAGCGGGCGCGGCGATGTCGAGCGTTATGTCGAGGCGGCGAAGGACGGCGCTACCCGCGCCGCCGCGCTCACCCAGCGCCTGCTCGCCTTCTCCCGCCAGTCGCCGCTGGCGCCCGAACCGGTCGAGGGCAACCGCCTGATCGCCGACCTGACCGAGCTGCTGACCCGGACGCTCGGCGAACGGATCGCGGTGGAGACGGTGCTCAGCGCCGGGCTGTGGCGGGCGGAGGCCGATCGCGGCCAGCTCGAAAATGCCATCGTCAACCTCGCGGTGAATGCCCGTGATGCGATGCCCGATGGCGGCAAGCTGACGATCGAGACCGCCAATGCCCATGTCGGCGACGATTATGCGCGCGAGGCCGACATGGCCGCCGGGCAATATGTCATGATCGCCGTCACCGATACCGGCACCGGCATGGCGCCCGACGTGCTGGCCAAGGCGTTCGAGCCGTTCTTCACCACCAAGCCGGTCGGGCGCGGCACGGGCCTTGGCCTCAGTCAGGTGTTCGGCTTCGTCCGCCAGTCCCGCGGCCATGTCCGCATCTATTCCGAACCCGATGTCGGCACGACCGTCCGCCTGTACCTGCCGCGCTTTTATGGCGAGACGCCGACACCCACGCCGCGCGCCGCGCTCCAGCCGATCCGCCGCGGCAGCCCGGACGAAACGGTGCTGGTGGTCGAGGACGAATCGCGCGTCCGCAGCTTCTCGGTCGAGGTGCTGCGCGACCTGGGCTATGGCGTCCTCCATGCCTCCAACGGACCGGAGGCGCTCGAACTGCTGGCACAGGGGGTGCGCGTCAGGCTGCTGTTCACCGACGTCGTGATGCCGGGCATGACCGGCCGCGAACTGGCCGACCGGGCGCTGGCGATGCGGCCCGACCTGCGCGTGCTCTATACCACCGGCTATACCCGCAACGCGGTCGTCCATAACGGCGTGCTCGACCCCGGCACGCGGCTGCTCCCCAAGCCGTTCGGCGTGGACGAACTGGCAAGAAAGGTACGCGAAGCCCTCGACGCGTAATCAAGATCCTCCCCGCTATGCGGGGAGGGGAACCAGCCGCAGGCTGGTGGAGGGGGGCCGCCGCACACACAACGGCAGCGTTCGCGGCCAACCCCCTCCACCCCCGCTTCGCCGCGGTCCCTCCCCGCGAGCGACGAGGAGCACGACGGACGCTTCCCTCCACGCCCCCGACACCCTATGTCCCGCCCATGAGCCGTCCGCGTCCCCAGTTGTTCGACAAGAAGAAGACCGTCGCCGAAAACCGCCGCGCGCGGTTCGATTACGAAATCGACACGGTCTACGAAGCCGGCATCGCGCTGACCGGGACCGAGGTGAAGTCGCTGCGCTTCGGCGAAGGGTCGATCACCGAAAGCTATGCCGATGTCCGCGACGGACAGGTGTGGCTGATCAATTCGAACATTCCCGAATTCAGCCACGGCAACCGCTTCAACCACGAACCGCGCCGCCCGCGTAAACTGCTGCTTCACGAACGCGAGATAAACAAGATGCACGGGGCGGTGGCGCGCGACGGCATGACGCTGATCGCGCTATCGGTGTATTTCAACGGAAAAGGGCGGGCGAAGGTCGAACTGGCACTGGCCAAGGGTCGCAAGAACCACGACAAGCGCGAACATATCAAGGAGCGGGACTGGAAGCGTGAACAGGGAAGGTTGCTCCGCGACCGTGGCTGATGCAGGCGGCGACGACGACCGGCGGCTGGGCAGCCGTGCGCTGCGCTGGGTCCGTGCGAACCTGCCGACCCGCGAATCGATCGAATCGATCCGCTTCCTGCGCCCCGTCGCGCACCGCGTCCTCGCCCCCGAACTCTGGCGCTTCACCCGCCGTTCGGTTCCCCGTGGCGTGGCACTCGGCATGTTCACCGGCATCCTGATCCCGCTGGGACAGATTCCCGCATCCGCCGTCCTTGCGCTTCCGCTGCGCGCAAACGTTCCGGCGGCGGCGCTGACCACCTTCTTCACCAACCCCATCACCACGCCGCTGCTGTTCATCCTCTACTACAAGGTGGGCGCCTGGCTGCTCCACATCGACCGCGTGGTGCCGGGCGACCCGATCGGCGACGCGGTCGCCGCACCGCCCGGCTGGCTCGAATGGCTGGTGGCAGAGGTCGGTCCGGCGACCGCGCTCGGCATGGTCGTATGCTCGGTCATCGGCGCGGTGCTGGGGTACGCGATCGCCGCGCTCGGCTGGCGGTGGTGGATCGCGGCGAAGTGGAAGCGGCGCGGGCATGGGCGATCCGCCATCTAACCCTCCGTTCGGTTCGAGCAGCTTCGAGCTTGTCGAGAAGCGTCCGTCGAGAACTGCTTGTTTGCGGCAACCCCTTCTCGACTTCGGTTCTCGACAGGCTCGAACCTGCGCTCGAAGCAAACGGATTGGGAAGGAGCAAGGGATCGCACCCAACCCAAGCTAGATATTGACGATCGATAAGCCCGGGTGCAGCATAACGTATCACCCGATACGAAGAGGCTTATTCGATGCGGCGTAGTTTCGTCCTCACCACCCTGCTTGCGGCGTCGGCCCTGTCGGCCTGCGCGACCACGCCGCCACCGCAAACCGGCAATGCCGATCCGATCGCGGTAACCGAAACCGCCGCCCCCGCGCCCAAGCCCGAGATCGGCGATTTCGGCTTCGACGTCGCCGGCATGGACCGCAGCGTGAAGCCCGGCGACAATTTCTACAAATATGCCAACGGCACCTGGGAAAAGATCACGCCGATCCCGGCCGACAAGTCGAACTACGGCATGTTCACCGCATTGGACGACCTGTCGAAGTCGCGCACCCGCGAACTGCTCGACGCGGCGAAGGGTGATCCCAATTCGAAGATCGGCGTCGCCTATGCCACCTATCTCGACCAGGCCGCGATCGAGGCGAAGGGGCTGGCCCCGATCCAGCCGTGGCTGACCGAGATCAAGGGGCTTTCGTCGAAGGCCGGCTATGCCGCGCTGGCGGCCAAGGCGTCGCAGGCCGGCGTCGGTGCGCCCTTCAGCGCCTATGTCGGCCCGGACGACAAGACCCCGACCGTCTATGCGCTGCAGACGTCGCAGGGCGGGCTCGGCATGCCCGACCGCGATTATTACCTGTCGACCGATGCGAAGCTGGTCGAACAGCGCAAGGCGTATCAGGCGCATCTCGCCAAGATGCTGACGCTGGCCGGCGAACCCAATGCCGCCGCCCGCGCTGCCGCGATCGTCGCGTTCGAGACGCAGATCGCCCGCGCGCACTGGACGCGGATCGAAAGCCGCGACGCGAACAAGACCTATAACAAGATGACCGTCGCCGACCTGCAGCGTCGCGCGCCGGGCTTCGACTTCGCGACCTATTTCCGCACGCTCGGTGCGAACACCCCCGACGTGATCGTCGCCCAGCCGACCGCCTTCACCGGCATGGCGAAGGTGATCGGCGCGGCGCCGCTCGCCGTGCTCAAGGACCAGCTGCTCGTCCGCTCGCTCGACGGGTTCGCCGGCGTCCTGCCGCAGGCGTTCGACCAGGAAAGCTTCACCTTCTACGGCACCGTCCTGTCGGGCACGCCGCAGCAGGAGGAGCGCTGGAAGCGCGCGGTCGACTTCACTTCGGAAGCGGTCGCCGACGATGTCAGCAAGGCCTATGTCGCCAAATTCTTCCCGCCCGCGACCAAGGCGGCGGCCGACGAACTGGTCCGCAACGTGACGGAGGCCATGGGGCGCCGGATCGACAATCTCGACTGGATGGCGCCGGAGACCAAGGCGAAGGCGCGGGCGAAGCTCGCCGCCTTCACGCCCAAGATCGGCTATCCCGACCGGTGGCGCGACATGAGCGACCTGACGATCACGCCGGGAGACGCCTTCGGCAACATGTTGCGCGCGAACCAGTGGCAGCAGCGCTACAACGTGCAGCATCTGGGCAAGCCGATCCAGAAGTGGGAATGGTTCATGACCCCCATGACCGTGAACGCGTACGCGAACCCGGTGATGAACGAGATCGTATTCCCCGCCGCGATCCTGCAGCCGCCCTTCTTCGATCCGAACGCCGATCCGGCGGTCAATTACGGCGCGATCGGCGCGGTGATCGGCCACGAGATCAGCCACCATTTCGACGATCAGGGCCGCAAATACGACGTCAATGGCAGCCTCACCGACTGGTGGACGCCGCAGGACGTGAAGCGCTTCGAGGAACGCACGGCGGCACTGGTCAAGCAGTATGACGCCTATGAACCGCTGCCCGGCCTGCATGTGAAGGGCGAACTGACGCTCGGCGAAAACATCGCCGACCTCGCCGGCCTGACCGCCGCGTGGGACGCCTATACCCATGCCTATCCGAACGATCAGAAGGTGATCGACGGCTTCGGCCCCGAACAGCGTTTCTACCTCGGCTGGGCGCAGGTGTGGCGGCGCAGCTACCGCGAGGCGAATCTGCGCCAGCGGCTGCTGACCGACCCGCACAGCCCCTCCGAACAGCGCGCCTGGGTCGTGCGCAACCTCGACCCCTGGTATCAGGGCTACAAGCCGGCGGCGGGCGAATATCTCTTCCTCGCCCCCGAACAGCGCGTCCGCATCTGGTAAGCGGACTGGCACGTTCCATGACCGTACCCCGGCGAAGGCCGGGGGCCAGTTACGGAACATGCGTTTGTTCCTCACGACCGTAACCCAACTGAACCCCGGCCTCCGCCGGAGTACGGGAATGGGGCGGGGCGATACCTCACCTCCCTCCGTCACCCCGGGCTTGACCCGGGGTCCCGCTTCTTATTCTCGACCGTCGAAAGAAAGCGGGACCCCGGATCAAGTCCGGGGTGACGAGATAGTGCGGCGATCCTGTCTTCCTCAAACCTCGTTCCGCCTGCCCGGGGGTACGGATAGCGAAGCGCACGCCCACACGACCCACCAAACCCTACCCGATCGCGCCCCTACGTCCGATCACCCGAACCGCCGCTTGACGCCGCCCCCCCAAGCGCCGCAACAGCTTCGACATGCTGTCGAAATCCCCGTCCGCCTCTTCGCCGGTCCTGCCGCTCGCCATCGCGCTGGTCGCCGGGGCCATCGCGGCCGGGATCATCCTGTGGACGATCGGCAGCCTGCCCGTGGCGATCGGCTTCGTCGCGGCGGCGGTCGTGTTGGCCGGCGTTGCGCTGGGCGTCCGCCACTGGACCGGATCGGCTGAAGCCACGGAGCCGGTGGTCGACTGGTCGCTGGCGCAGACGCTCGCCTCGGTCAGCCCGCACGCGCTCGCCGTCACCGACCGCGCCGGCCGCCTCGTCTGCGCCAACGACCGCTATGCCGCGCTGTTCGGCGGCTATCCGACTCCGCCCGGCGTGCTGGGCGATGGCGTCGATGCCAGCGCGCTGGCCGGCGCCGCCCGGTCGGCGTGGCGCGACGGCGATGCCAGGGTCACCGTGCGACAGGGCGACGCCCCGCTGGTCGCGACGCTCGCCCGCGCCGGGGAAGCGATGCTCGTCTGGCGTTTCGAAGGCGGACAGGCGATCGCCGAGGCGGTGACGATGCGCGCGATGATCGCGGGCGATGTCGGCGAACGGCTGGGCGGGGCGGGGGTGATGGTCGCGCTCCTGAGCGCCGATGGCCGTATCCGCGCCGCCAACCGCGTCTTCCGCGCCCGCGCCGTCGGCAACGAGGACGCCACGATCGAGGGCCGCGATTTCGCCCGTTTCCTCGTCACCGACAGCCGCGGCCGCGTCCGTTTCGAACGCGAAGGGCTGGGCGGCGACCCGCTTCGCATCGTGCAGGTGCCGTTCGTCGACGATCCCGACGGCCCGATGCTGGTCGCGATGCTGGACGAGGAAGAGGCGCCCGTCGGGCTGATGCCGATCGCCGCGCCGGGATCGGCGGCGCAGGTCCGCGCGCTCGTCTCGCTGCTGCCGGTCGGCATGGCGCTAGTCGATCGCGACGGCCGCTTCCTGCACATGAACGACGCCTTCGTCCGCGCGACCGGCGTCAATCCGGTCGCGCCGCCGCTCTATCCCGGCGACCTGGTGGTGCGCGAGGACAAGGCCGCGCTCGCCGATGCCGTCCGCCGCTTCGCCGGCGGGGCGCAGCACAGTGCCGACATGGCGGTCCGCCTCAACGACCGGTCGGAGGAGCCGATCGCGCTGTCGATCGCCGGTGCGCGCGGGCTGGGCGAAGCCGCCGTCGTCCTCTCGCTGCGCGATACCGGCGAGGAGGGCAAACTCAAGCGGCAGGTGGCGCAGGCGACCAAGATGCAGGCGGTCGGCCAGCTCGCCGGCGGCGTCGCGCATGATTTCAACAACATCCTGACCGCGATCATCGGCCATTGCGACCTGATGCTTATGCGCCATTCGCCCGGCGACAGCGACTATGACGACATCCAGCAGATCCGCGCCAATTCGAACCGCGCCGCCAGCCTGACCCGCCAGCTGCTCGCCTTCTCGCGCCAGCAGACGCTGCGCCCGCAGGTGCTGCAGCTGCCCGACGTGATTTCGGAGGTGTCGAACCTCCTGAAGCGCCTGCTCGGCGAGACCGTCCAGCTGGTCGTCAACCATGGTCGCGGGCTGGGCTCGGTCCGCGCCGATCCGGGCCAGCTCGAACAGGTCGTCGTCAACCTCGCGGTCAATGCCCGCGACGCGATGCTCTCGCAGGGCGGCAACCGCAACGTGCTGACCATCGAGACGCTGGCGACCAGCGCGCAGGAAGTCCGCGCGATGGACGACGACGTGCTGCCGGTCGGCGATTATGTGACGCTGAAGGTATCCGACACCGGCACCGGTATCCCCGCCGACGTGCTGCCCAAGATCTTCGAACCCTTCTTCACGACCAAGGAAGTGGGGAAGGGCACCGGCCTCGGCCTGTCGACCGTCTATGGCATCATCAAGCAGTCGGGCGGCTATATCTTTGCCGAATCGCGTCCGGGACAGGGGTCGACCTTCACCATCCACCTGCCGGTCCACGCCGCCGCCGCCGAACCGCCGCGCCTTGGCACCAATCCCAAGCTCAAGAGCGAGCCGACCGAGCCGGCCTGGGGATCGGGCACGATCCTGCTGGTCGAGGACGAGGACATGGTCCGCGCCATCGCCGAACGCGCGCTGGCGCGGCAGGGCTATACCGTCATGACCGCCGAACATGGCGAGGCCGCGCTCGAACTACTCGCCGACCGGCCGCATATCGACCTGCTGATCTCCGACGTCGTCATGCCGACGATGGACGGCCCGACGATGGTCCGCCATGTCCGCAAGGTCTATCCGACGCTGCCGATCCTGTTCATGTCGGGCTATGCCGAGGAACAGTTGCGACGGTCGATTGATCTGGATCAGGTTTCTTTCCTCCCGAAACCCTTTTCGGTACAGCAACTGGCGACGGCGGCGCGCGATGCGTTGGCAAAGTCCTGACCGGCGCGACGAAATCGGTTGCGGCGTTCCCGCTTTGACCGCTAAGGGTCGGCGCGTATGACGTCGCCTGCGCGTATCCTCCTGGTTGAGGACGAACCCCTGATCGCCATGATGCTCGAGGATTTCCTCGACATGCTCGGCCGCACCGTCGCCGGGACCGCCGACAGCGTGGCGTCCGCCGTGTCGGCGATCGACCAGGGTGGCATCGACGGCGCGATCCTCGACGTGCATCTGCGCGGCGGGGAAAAGAGCTGGCCGGTGGCGGACAAGCTGGCGGCGGCGGGCATCCCGTTCGTGCTGGCGACCGGCGGGTCGGGCGACACGATCGAACCGGCGCACCGCGACCGCCCGGTCCTGTCGAAGCCGTTCACGATGGACGCGGTCGAGCAGGCGCTGAACGACCTGGGGTGATCTGGGGCGTCGAGTTGGCGACGACCCATTGACACATCCTGGTGGGACAGCGAGCATGATACCATGCTGTCCTCGATCCTGCTGGTGGCCGCACAGACGACCGTCCCGCCTACAGTCGTTCCGACCGAAGAGATCGTCGTCGTCGGTCACCGCGCGACGGATGCACTGGCAGCCTGCCTGTCGCGCCAATGCCCGCCGGCCGAGGATGTAGAGGCTTCACTGCAAGCGTCGGTTGAGATGTTCTCCGGCGGACAATATGCCAAGGCCCGGCATACGCTGCTGCGGTCCATCGCGCGTAACCGCCGTCATGCCGCTCAACTGCCCGGACCGGTTTCCAGTCTGTATGCAACGCTCGCTACTGTCGCGGAACATGAGGGGTATCAGCGGGAATGGGTTTCCGCGTCGCGCAGCAACGTACAGGTTCTTCGCAAATATATGGGCGAGGACAACCCTTCGACATTGGTCGAGGAGATGGGCTTCGCCCGTGATCTGGTGGAAAACGGAAATGTCTCCACCGCATCCGGTATCCTGACCAAGGTTCAGCGCCTGGCGCTGAATACCGGAAAGAAGGATCTCGCAGCAGGAGCCACGTTCCGCCGGGCGTGGCTGGAAATGGGGTCGGGCAACGAGAAGCGCGCGATTCAACTGATGGACGAAGCCGTTGCGATCGCCGGCCCGGCCAACCGCGCCATGGCCGATCTGCGCGCGATATTCGTGGCGCGCATCGCCCTGCGCAAGGGGGATGCCGGTGCGATCGATGCGCTCGCCGCACGGCTCCGCCAGTCGGCTGTCGCCCGTCCGATGCTATTGTCTTCGCGACCGGTGGAGGACGTCAACGCCCCCGATGGTATGATTTCCAACGGGGCGGCGAATGGCGATATCGCATTGGCGGATGTGGGATACTGGATTCGGCCGGACGGACGAACCGCGGATGCGGAGATATTGACCCCGTCCGGACTGGGTCGATGGGAACGTGCCGTGCTGCAACAGGTCCGCGAACGGCGGTATATTCCGTTGGATGTACCCTCGGGGCATCCCGGCATTTACCGGATTGACCGTTTCACGATCCGATCGACCTTCAACTTCGTAACCGGTACGCGCATCGCGCAACGGTCGGGGCCGGCAACCACGCACATCGTCGACCTGACGGAGACCGAAGCGATGAGCGCCGCGCAGAAGCGCCGGGTCGCGGAGGCAGCCACGGCACCGGCAGCAGACCAGATCGCCCCGGTCGGCTCGCCGATGCAATAGGCGCCACGGCACGGGGGAAGAAGAGCCACTCAATGCTCCACCATCCCGCCCTCTGGCAGCCGCTCGCGCACTTCTGCCGCGATCGGCTGCACCAGGTTGCATTGTCGCGCCGACACGATCTTCGCGCCCCGCCGTACGACCAAGCCCGAGTCCGCCTTCGGATGGTTCAGCCCGTCCGCCCCGAACCCGGTCCGCACGATCCGATCGAACAGCGTGTAGGAATGACCCTTGTTGCGCGCGGTAACCTGCAACTCGCCCCCGCCCGAATAGCCGGTGCTCGCCCAGTACAGGTCGGACGCGACCAGTTCGATCCGCCCGGGTTGGCCATAGCGATAGACCGATGTCTTGCCCTGCGAACAAATCGACACGCGCTTGCGGCCGATCGTGCAGACGGCCAGCGGCGTTTCCGCTGGCGTGCAAAGCGAAGCGTCGCTGTCGTCAAGCGGTGTTCACGATGCCGGTAATGGCCCGGTCGCCGCAGTGGACAGCAGTCCGCCGATCCCAGTCGCCAGCGCCAGCCATGTCCGTGTCGTCATGTCGCTCTCCCTCCTTGGTGGCCCATCGTCTTTCTTGATGGCGGCACGGTCTACCAGCACCACGATCGCGTTTATCGCCGAAGCGAACAACTCTTGCGGAATGGGAACAAAACGAATACATGCAAATCCAACAAAGGCGCGTTGAACCCTCGACGCGGTTGCTCTACGCGAAAGGCTGGACATGGCGGCAAATCTGAAGGCGGTCGATAGCAAGATGGCGGCAGCGAACGACAAGGCGGCGGGCGAACGGCAAAAGGCGCTCGACGCCGCGCTGGCGCAGATCGACCGGGCATTCGGCAAGGGTTCGGCGATGAAGCTGGGCCAGAAGGAAGCGATGCAGGTCGAGGCGATCTCGACCGGGTCGCTCGGCCTCGACATCGCACTCGGCGTCGGCGGCCTTCCGCGCGGGCGCGTGATCGAAGTGTACGGGCCGGAAAGCTCAGGCAAGACGACGCTCGCGCTGCATGTGATCGCCGAGGCGCAGAAGAATGGCGGCACCGCCGCGTTCGTCGACGCCGAACACGCGCTCGACCCGGTCTATGCGAAGAAGCTGGGCGTCAACATCGACGAACTGATCGTGTCGCAGCCCGATACCGGCGAACAGGCGCTCGAAATCACCGATACGCTGGTCCGTTCGAACGCGATCGACGTGCTGGTGGTTGATTCGGTCGCAGCGCTCGTGCCGCGCGCGGAAATCGAGGGCGAGATGGGCGACAGCCATGTCGGCCTGCAGGCGCGCCTGATGTCGCAGAGCTTGCGCAAGCTGACCGGATCGATCAGCCGTTCGCGCTGCATGGTGATCTTCATCAACCAGCTGCGCATGAAGATCGGCGTGATGTACGGCAACCCGGAAACCACGACCGGCGGCAACGCGCTGAAATTCTACGCCTCGGTCCGGCTCGACATCCGTCGCACCGGCCAGATCAAGGACCGTGACGAGATCATCGGCAACGCGACCCGCGTGAAGGTGGTGAAGAACAAGGTCGCGCCTCCGTTCAAGCAGGTCGAATTCGACATCATGTACGGGCAGGGTATCTCGAAGATCGGCGAGATCCTCGACCTGGGCGTGAAGGCCGGCCTCGTCGAGAAATCGGGCGCGTGGTTCAGCTATGACAGCGTGCGGATCGGGCAGGGGCGTGAGAACGCCAAGACCTTCCTGACCGAACATCCGGAACTGCGCGACAAGCTGGAGGCCTCGATCCGGCAGCGGACCGAAAAGGTGGCCGAGGAAATGATGACCGGTCCCGATGCCGAGGATGGCGACGACGACATGTGAACCAACATCGGGCGGCCAAGGTGCCGCCCGATGGCTGTTTGTGGCAGGCTAAGTAGTTGTAAAATAGCTTTATTTGCGCAGGGGCGGGGACGCCGCAAACATACGAAATCCGTAACCTTCGCCAACTTCCGCGCCGCCGTTCGTCCGATCCGCTGCAACCGATCGCGGCCTGTCGCATTGCCTGCCTCATGTTCCGCAACGCCTTGGGAATTCAGCGATGATCGTCGTCCACCACCTCGAAAATTCCCGGTCGCAGCGGGTGCTCTGGCTGCTGGAGGAACTGGGCCTTCCCTATGCGGTGAAGCGCTATGAGCGGAACAAGGCGACGATGCTCGCACCGCCGGAACTGCGCCGCGTCCATCCGCTGGGCAAGTCGCCGGTGATCGAAGACAGCGACGCCGGCAGCGCCGGGGGATCGCTGGTCGTCGCCGAAACCGGGGCGATCGTCGAATATCTGGTCGAAAAGGCCGATGGCCGGCTGGGCATGCCCGTGCATCGCCGCAACGCGCTGCACTACCGCCATTTCCTGCACTATGCCGAAGGCTCGCTGATGCCGCCGCTGCTGGTCAAGCTGGTGCTCGGCCGCGTGCCGTTGCTGGGCAAGGCCGCGCAGAAGAAGGTGCAGCCGATGATCGACGTCCATCTCGACTATGTCGAACAGCACCTCGCCAGCCATGACTGGTTCGCCGGCGACGCGATGACCGCCGCCGACGTGATGATGAGCTTCCCGCTGGAGGCCGCCCGCAATCGCGCCGGGCTCGACGGTTCGCGCCCGCACATCATCGCCTGGCTCGACCGCATCCATGCTCGCCCGGCCTATCGCGCCGCGCTCGCCGCCGGCGGGGCCTATGCCTATGCCTGATCGGCTCGGCGGACATGATCCGCGATCAGCGCCGCCAGCCGGTCCGGCTGTTCGTAGGGGATGAGGTGCGCGGCGTCCGCCACCACCTCGACCCGGCCATCGGGATAATGCGGCAGGTTCAGCCGCCGCTGCGCCGCCTCGCCCAGATCGCCGTCCTCCGCCCCCGCGACGATCAGCGCCGGCACCCCGATGCGACCGACCCGTTCGCGCCAGTCCTCGCGGCTGCCATGCTCCAGCCACCCGGTCCATGCCGCCGCCCGGGCATGCCGCACGTCCGCAACCGCCTGTTCCCGCAGCACCGGCGGTAGCGGCGCGGCGCAGTTGGCATCGACGAACGCCGCCGCATCCTCCTGCGATATGCTGCCGTCCGCGAACCACTCGATCATCCGCGCCCGCCGCGCCTCGTCGATCGGTTCGGGCGCCGGCGGCGAAGCGGCGACCAGCACGACCCCGGCCACCGCCGGCCCCTCCTGCGCCGCGACGATCGTCGCGATCTTGCCGCCCATGCTGTGCCCCACCAGCACACACCGTCCGGCATCGGCCACCACCGGCCGCACCGCCGCGACCATGCCCGCCACGTCCCCGCCGCCGCGATCCGCCGCCGATCCGAAACCCGGCAGGTCGAGCGCGATCGATGGAACATCCCCCAGCCGCTCCCGCACCAATCGCCACGATCGCGCGCGCATGCCCAGCGCATGCAGGAAGATCAGGGTGGGGCGGGACATGGCAACTCGCGGCAGAGGGATCGGACCCGACCTCAAACCGCTATCGCGCCGGCGGTTCCGTCACGGGCGCCCCGCAACCGCGACCGGCTACGCCTGCAGGCAGGCCGCCAGCGTTTCGATCGCAAGGGGCGTCGTCGTCGTGACGTTGAAGCGCATATAGGCATTGTCGCTCTTCCCCAGCGAGAAATGCGATCCCGGCGCGGTCAGGAAACCGTGCTTCAGCATCGTCCGCGCGACCTCGATCCCGCTTCGCTCCGGCCCCAGCTCGGCCCACAGGAACATTCCCCCGCCCGCCGGCGCGACAGTGCAGGATGCCGCCGCCAACGCGTGCCGGAGGGTGGTGGCGCGCTGGGCGAGCGCGGTGCGGATGCGCTCGCAGCGCCGGCGATACAGGCCGTCGCTCAGGAACCGGTACAGGACGCGCTCCTGGGTCAGCATGTTGCCAAGCCCCTGGACCGGTCGGAACAGTCGCAACAGCTTCATCCGCGCCTCGTTCGCGACGATGAAGCCGGCGCCGACCTCGGGCGCCAGCACGTGCGACGACCCACCGACATGGATCACATGGTCCAACTGGTCGAGGACCGCCAACGGCACCACCGGCCGCCCGCCCGATGAGGGCGACAGGTCGGCATAGCTCGCATCGTCGACCAGCATCATGTCGAACTCGGCGGCGATCTCGATCAGCTTGCGCGCCTTGTGCAGCGAGATCGAACTGCTCGTCGGATTGTGCAGCACCGACGTCAGCAGGAACATCGCCGGTCGATAGCGCTCGCACAGCAGGCGCAGCACGTCGAGGTCCGGCCCGTCCGCCTCGCGCGGTACGCGCATGATCTCGGCACCCTGGGCCAGCAGGACCGATGTATGGATGAACGATGCGGGGTCCTCGACCAGCGCGAACGCACGCGGCCGGATGAAGGCGCGGATGACGAGGGTCAGTCCCGCCACGCACCCCGGAACGGTCATGATCGACGACAGCGCAGCATCGATCCCGTCGATCCGCAGCTTGTTCTGCACCTGCTCGCGCAGCGGCAGATAGCCGGCCGGATCGCCATAGCTGCCCAGGCGATAGCCGCCCGACGCGACACCCCGCACGACCCGATGCAGCTCGTCGAGCGACCCGTCGTCGTGCGACAACACGCCGCTGCCGGGGCAGCGATCGGGTGGCAGGCTGGAATGAATGAGCTGGAACGGCTCCAAGTCGACCGTCGGCCGCGCCGCGCTGTCCCCGACCGGCCGCGGGGCCGGGGCCGCGACGTAGAATCCCGCGCCCCGGCGGGCATGGAGATGTCCGCCGGCAACCAGCTTGTCATAGCCGCGTTGTACCGTGTCGCGACTGACCCCATATTCGGCTGCCATCGCGCGGATCGAGGGAAGCCGCTGATCGGGGATTAGCCTGCCGTCGCCGATGCTCGCTGCGATGGCGCGGACGATGCGCTCCACCTGGCCCGTCTCCGGTACGGATGCCGCGTCGAAATTGTCCTTGTCGTTCGGGTAGGACAGGCTGGTCATCTTTTCCGACTTTGGCCTGAAGCAAACCGGCCCGCAATCGGTAATGTCGGGGGATGGCAGCTTCCTTTCCGTTTATTGCGCTGATCGCCGCTTCGATGGGCGGATGGGTCGCGGCACCGGCGCCGCAACCGCGCGCAGGGGTGGCAAGGCCACCGGTAAAGGCGCCTGCTGTCCCGCAACGGGCGATTACCGATCCGATCACCCGGTTCACGCTGGCGAACGGCCTGACGGTCGTGGTGCAGACCAATCGTCGCGTCCCGCTGATCACCGCGACGCTGGTCTACAATGTCGGGTCGAAGGACGAGAAGCCGGGACAGCACGGCTATGCCCATCTGTTCGAACATCTGATGCTCGACGGCAGCGAGCATTGGAACCGGCATTCCTTCGACTCGCTGCGCGATCTCGGCGCCTCCGACTATAACGCGGTCACCAACCAGGACGAAACCCGCTTCTACGAGACGTTTCCGAGCGCGGCGCTGGAACGGGTGCTGTTCCTCGAAGCCGACCGCATGGGCCATATCGGGGGGGCGCTGACCGCCGATCGCGTCCGGCGCGAGGTCGGCGTAGTCCTGAACGAAAAGCGCCAGCGCGCTGCCCGGCCCGACGGCACCACCGACGCGATCAGCTTTGCCGACCTCTATCCCGCCGACCATCCCTATCGTCACAGCACGATCGGGGAGGAAGCGGATCTGAACGCCGTCACCGTGGAGGCGGCGCGGCAATGGTTCGACCGCTTCTACGGTCCCTCGAACGCCACGCTGATCCTGGCCGGCGACGTGACCGGCGACGACGCGCGGCGGCTGGTCGAGAAGTATTTCGGCGGTTTGGCGCCCCGGCTGCCGCTCGACCGGCTGCTGACGCGAAGCGTGCCGCTGGCCGGCGCGGTGCGGCGCGAAATCCATCGCGTCGTGCCGAGGGGGCGCATCGACGCGACCTACATCGCCCCGCCGCAAGGATCGCCGGACATCGCGTCGTTCGACCTCACGGCCCATATCATGGCGGCGGGTGCCCGCTCGCGCCTCAACCGGCGGCTGGTCGAGCAGCTGGGCATCGCCAACGGCGTCTTTCCGACGTTCGAGGAAGGGCAATTGTCGAGCCGCATGGGGTTCGTGGTCGACGGCATTCCCGCGGAGCAGATGGTGCGGGCGGAGGCGGAGATCGACGCGGTCATCGCGGAGTACGCGGCGAACGGTCCGACGCCGGCGGAACTGGCGGCGGCCCAGGCGGCGCGCATCCAATATATGGTCGGGTTGCAGGGCAGCACGTCGGGCAAGGCATTCCTGCTGGCGCGGGCGGCGGGGCAGACGGCCGATCCCAACTATGCCGAAACCTATTTCCGCCAGCTGCGAGAGGCTACGCCCGATAGGGTGCGCAAGGCTGTCGCGCCGGTCTATGGCGGCCCTGGCTATCGGCTGATCGCACGGCCGAAGCCGCAATTGCGGGCGGTGAGCGGCGGCTACGACCTGACCCGGGGGGCGCCACCGATGGGGCCGATGGCGCCGATCGTCTTTCCGGCGGTGGAGCGGGTGCAGCTGTTCAACGGATTGCAGGTCTTGCTGGTGCCGCGTCCGGGATCGATGACCGATGTCGTGCGCCTGCGCTTCGACGATGCCGGTTTCGCGGGGCCGTCGCGACAGATCGCCTCGCTGGCGTTCGACCTGCTGGCCGGGACGCAGACAACCCCGGACCAGCGCGCCCGCGCCGAACGGGCGGAGCGGCTGAACAGCCGGTTCGGCGCGATGGTCGAGCCCGATCATGCCGATCTGACGATGAACTGGAGCGCGGCGGAACGGACGCACGGCATCGCCTTGCTCGGCGATCTGCTGACGAAGCCCGACCTGACGCCGGAAGCGGTCGCTGCCGCCAAGCAGGCGCGAACGGCGAAATTGCGGGAAGCACAGTCGAACGGCAACGCCCTTGCCGAACGCGCCCTCAATGCGGCGTTGTATGGCGAGGGGCATCCTCTTGCGGGTGGTCAACCGGTCGGGGGGATCGATGCGGGGCAGGTGCGCGAATGGGTTCGCGGGCATGTCCGGCCCGATCGTGCGACGCTGTATGTCGCGGCAGACACGACCATGGCGACGCTGCGACCGCTGCTGGAGGCGGCGCTGACCGGCTGGACCGCGATCGGGCCTGCCGCGCCGACCCCGGAAATGCCACCCGCACGAGGCGCTCCGACGCCGTCGCTGACCGTCATCGACCAGCCCGAAGCGTCGCAGACCTATATCATGGCGGGCCGCCTCCTGCCGCGTGCAGAACGGCCGGACGGGATCGATGCGACGGCGGCGTGGGCCGCGAACGAAGTCTATGGCGGCAATCCGACCGCCCGGATCGGCAGCAACCTGCGGGTCGACAAGGGCTGGACCTACGGGATTGGGTCCGGGCTGTACGCCACCCGTGGCGAGCGGCATTGGATTTTGGCCGGCACGGTCGAGCGCGATCACAGCGGCGATGCGGTGGCCGAACTCATCAAGGAGATGCGCGGCCTGACCGGCGACCGTCCGCCGGAGCAGGCGGAGCTCGACCGTATCGCATCGGCCGCCGCGAACCAGAACGCCGCCAGGCTGGAGGGGGACAGCGACCTGTTGGCGGCGATGGCCGATGCGCAGTCGGACGGGCTGCCCCATGACGATGTCGTGCGGCAGCCGGCGCGGCTGCGCGCACTGACGCTCGAGCAGCTGCGCGCGGCCTCCGCCCTGCTGGCGGACCCGGACAAGGTTCATTGGGTTCTGGTCGGCGACTGGCAGCGCATCCGCGACCAGTTCGCCCGCATGAAGCTCGGGACGCCGGTCGTCGTCCCGTTGGGGCCATAGCGTCGAAATTGCCCGGTGGGTCGCGGGGCGGCGATGCCGGACAAGGCAAACCTTCATCAAAAAGGGGGATGGGGAACATGGGGAAACATCATATCGCTGCCGCAAGCCTGCTGGCACTCGCCACCGCCGCCGTGCCGGGAACGGCATTGGCGCAGGCAAAGACGCAATCGCAGCCGGCGATGCCGCTGGGCGACGCCTTGCAACGGATCGCAGCGGAATGGGGCTCACCGCTGAACATCGATCCGGACGCGATCCGCGGGCTGACCGCACGCCCGGTGCAGAATGCGCAGTCGGAGCGCGATGCGGTCGCGCAGGCGACGCGCGGGCTGCCGGTGGCGATCGACGTCAATGACGCGGGCGTCATCACCGTCCTGAACGACGTCGTCGTCATCGCCCGGCCGAACGAGGCGGAAACCAGCGTGCTGGTGCGCGGGTCGACCAGCTCCTCGCGCCTCGGCCAGTCGCTGCGCGATCAGCCGCGCAACACGCAGGTCATCTCCGCCAAGCTGCTGGAGCGGCAACAGGCACAGACCCTGTCCGAAGCGCTGAGCAATGCCGGCGGCGTCGTCGTGAACAGCGCGACCGTGCAGGGCGGTGTCAGCTTCACCGTGCGCGGGTTCGATTCCAACGGGGCGGTCAACGGCCTGCCGTCGTCGTCCAGCGCGATGTTCGCGGCGGGTTCGACGCTGCCGCTGGCGAATGTCGAGCGGATCGAGGTGCTGAAAGGCCCGACGCGATCCTGCTGGGCGGCGACAATCTGGGCGGAACGATCAATATCGTCACCAAGAAGCCCAATGCCGAGGAACGGCTGTATGTGTCGAGCGATGTCGGATCGTTCGGGCTGATCCGCGGGACGCTCGACGCCAATCGCGCGATCTCCGGCGACAATCGCTTCAGCGCACGCATCGTCGCGACGGCGGCGACCGCCGACCGCAATTTCGGCGGCTATCGCGGGACGGAGGATTATCTGTTCGCGCCCGGCCTGCGGTACAAGAACGGCAGCACCGACATCATCGTGTCGGCGACGCTGGGCAACCAGATCTTTGGCATGCCGCCCTACACCGTGCTGAACACCGCCACCGGCAAGCCGTTCGACGTCGCGTTCGACCGCCCGCTCGTCGGCGGCAAGGATCAGGGCGTCCAGATCGAAACGACGCAGTTCAATGCGGAGATCACCCAGAAGCTGACCGATTGGCTGACCGTCGTCGGCCGTGCCCAGCATCAGAAGATCAATTTCGCGCTGGCGCAATATTCGCCGTTCGTCGTTCTCGACAATTCGGGCGTGTTGCTGATTTCGACCGGCGGTACGCGTCAGACGTCGAAGAACGATGCCTTCGACACGTTCGCGCGGATCACGTTCGATACCGGCCCGCTGTCGCACAAGCTGGTCGGAGGCATGACCCAGGTCGATGCGACGGTCGATTCGATCTATGCCAGCGACGGCAACATGTTCCCGTACAATTTCCTGATGCCGGAACCGCTGCCGCCGCTGGCGGTGAACTTCAACGCGACCGCCACGTCGATCATGAAGCAGCGCGGCTATTACGGCCAGTATCTGGTGGGGATCGGGCCGATCCACCTGACAGCCGGGCTGCGCCGCAGAGATGAAGTCGCGCTCGATCTTCAATGGGGTTCCGGCCCGGCCCTATGAAGGCGGCAAGACGGTTCCGAACTATGGCGCGGTCGTCGATATCACCGACCATTTCTCGGTCTTCGGCACGCTGGCCTATGGCTATATCCAGAATTTCCTGACCGACCGTTTCCGCAACCGCCTGCCCGACAATCAGACGCGCAACGCGGAAACCGGCATCAAATGGGACCTGTTCGACGAACGCGTCCTGCTCAACGCATCGTGGTTCAGCATCCGACAGACCAATTTGCTGGTCCCCGATCCGGTCAATCGCCGGTTCCAGGTCGCGATCCCCGGTCAGCTGGGGCAGGGGATCGACGTGAACCTGACCGGCAATCCCATCCCGGGGCTGTCGCTGTCCGCTGCCTTCACCCGGACCAAATACCGCTTCCTCGTGCCGTCGGCGGTGCTGGGCGACACCGTCAACGGCCAGCCGCGCGACGTGTACAGCCTGTACGGATCGTATGAGCACAAGATCGGCGAGCGGGCGAAGGCCGGTATCGGCGTGCAGGTCGCCGGACAGTCGAGTTCGGCGATCGACATGTTCGACCGCTATCGCACGCCGGGTGCGGTCCTTGCGCATCTCAACGGCTTCCTGTCGGTCGGCGATCTTGACATCAACATCGGCGTGCGAAACCTGTTCGATCGCGGCACGTACCAGCCGACGCGCTTCACCAATTATCTTCCGCTGGGGGAGACGCGGACCTGGCGCCTGACGGTCGGTTACCGTTTTTTCTGATCGACAGGGCCCCTGACGCATGATGCCGCAACCCACGCAGAGCGGGGAGGTCCGTCGCGAGACGGGCCTTGCCCCACCCCAGGACGCTACCGCACGGTGGCGCGATGCGTGGCGGCTGGTCAGCGGCTATTGTCGGTCGCCGGACTGGAAATTCGCGTGGTTCGCCCTGATCACGCTGCTGTTCTTCCAGTTCGGCACCGCCTTCATCCTGCTGCGCACCAACCAGTGGCAGCGGCAGTTCTTCGACGCGATCGAACAGCGCGACCAGGCACAGCTGGTCCCGCTGATGATCGTGTTCCTCGCCATCATGGCGATGCAGGTCGCGATGATCCTGACCGAGAACCTGATCGACGGGCTGCTGTCGATCCGCTGGCGGACCTATCTGACGCGCGACTATCTCGATCGCTGGATGCGCCGCAATCGCTATGCGGAGATCGAACGGCTGCGGATCATCGACAATCCCGACCAGCGTATCGCCGACGACCTGAACAACATCACCGCGGCGGTCGGCATGTCGGTCGGCGTGCTGCACATCGCGCTGCGCCTGCTCGGATCGATCGTCAGCGGCGTCACCTTTGCAATGATCCTGCTCGAAACCGCGCCGCCGATCGAGTTTTCGCTGGGCGGCAACGCCTTTTCGATTCCCGGCAGCACGGTGTGGTACGCCGTCGCCTATGCGCTGATCGGATCGTATCTGACGGCCAAGATCGGCCAACCCTTCGTCCGGGCGATGATGCGCCAGCAGCACCGCGAAGCCGATTTCCGCTCCGGCCTGATCCATGTCCGGCGCAATGCCGCGCAGATCGGGCTGGCCGGCGCGGTCGCGACCGAACGGCAGGCGATGGAACGGTCGTTCGACGCGGCGCGCCTGAACTTTCGATCGGTGATCTACAGTTCGCTCGGACTGACCGGCGCCAGCAGCATCTATGACCGGATGGGCACGGTGCTGCCGCTGTTCATCATGGTGCCGACCTATTTCGCCGGCGGCATGAGTTTCGGGCAGCTGATGGCCGGGCGCGATGCCTTCGCGCAGCTGGGCATGCAGCTCGGCTATTTCGTCAAAAGCTATCAGCTGATCGGTCAGCAGGTCAGCTATTTCAACCGTATCAAGGGGCTGGACGACGCGCTGGACGAAGCCGGTCCGGTCGGGATCGCGGTCGGTGCGGGAACGGCGCCGGGCATCGTCCTGACGACGCAAGGCCTTGCGCTGCGCCGCCCGCACGGCGAACCGATGGTGACGATCGGCGACTGGTCGGTCCGCACCGGCGAACGCTGGGCGCTGCGCGGTCCGTCGGGCGCGGGCAAGTCGACGCTGGTGCGTGCCCTTGCCGGCCTGTGGCCCGATGGCCATGGCAGCGTCGCGCTGGCGAACGATCGCCGGGTGATGTTCGTGCCGCAGCGGCTCTACTTGCCGCTCGGGACGCTGAAGGCCGCGGTCTGCTTTCCCGACCGGCCGGAGGAGCATGACGACGGCGTGGTCCAGGCGCTGCTGCGCCGCGTGCGGCTGGGCAATCTGACCGATCAGATCCATGCCGTGCGGCTGTGGCAGGAGGAGCTGTCGCCGGGCGAGCAGCAGCGGATCGCGCTGGCCCGCATCCTGCTGCATCGCCCCGACGTGCTGGTGCTCGACGAAGCGACCAGCGCGCTCGACGCCGACAATACCCGCAATTTCTACGACAGCGTGGCCGGTGAAATCCCGGGCGCGACGATCATCAGCGTCATCCATGACGAAACGCTGCTGAAGCACCACACCCACAGTCTCACCATCGTCGACGGACAGGCGCAGGCCGCCGCCATCGAGCAACCCACCGGGCACGGCTGACGCCGCGCCCGGACGGCGCGGCCATGCCGCAAAGGATCACGACAGCCATGGTTCGCAAGGTTACCGATGTCACCGGTATGGATTTCGTCGACGTCACCGCGCAGGAGGGGGCGACCCTGTTCGACCTGTGGTCGCCCGCTTGCGCGCCCTGCGCCGCGCTGTCTCCGATCCTCGACGATCTGGCGCGGGACTTTGCGGACGATCTGCGCATCTGCAAGGCGAATGTCGCCGCCGACACGACGCTGGGCGAGCATTTTTCCGTCCGTTCGCTGCCGACGCTTTCGCTGTATCGTGACGGCGCGGAGGTCGACCGCGTCATCGGTTTCCGGTCGCGGGCGCAGCTGACCGCGTGGATCGAGAGCCTTTTGTGAGCGGCGCGTTCGGGGGCGATCCGGCGGTCAAGGCGGCGCTGCTCGACCGGCTGCGGGCGCATGCGGCGGACGATACGCTGCGGTTCGGGGCGACGGCATGGGACGGGCGGGGGGGCACGCCGCTGGGCGTATCGACCCGGGGCGGCGACAGCGCCGATTATGCCGATCGCTTCGGCTATCCGCTGGCCCTGGCGGGATTGCTCGATCCGATGACCGCCTATGCCGGTCCCGATCGGGCGGTCGATGCGGCGCTGGCCTGGGTGGAGCGCGTGCCGGCCGGTGCCGACCTGTCCCCGGTGCCCGAACGAATCGTCGATCATCTGCTGGGTGAGATGGCGGCCGACCGGCTGGCCGTATCCTGTCGTGCCGAACTCGGCCAGCTATACCATGCCGAGGCATCCGGGACGCCGCCGGCGCGACGCGACTGGGCGGAACTGCGCCGGCGGATCGAGCGGGCGGCGGAGGAGGAGCCGCCGTCGAGCGATGCGCGGGTCGCGCTGACCGCCTGTGCCACCGCCTGCTGGCCACTGACGACCAGCAGCTCGGTCCTGCCGACGCTGATCGCCGTCTGGCTGAAGGACGCCAGTCGCGTGCCGGACCCCGAATTCGGCGAAGCGGTGCGTGAACGGGCGCATGGCATGCTCGACCAGATCTATCGCGAAACCCAGCCGTTGCGCGACGCGGGCGAGGCGGTGGACATTCCCGCGCGGTTCCGCGCCCGTGCGCCCGCGCTTGCCGCCGCGTATGAGGCGCAGCTTGCGCGCGCCAATGCGCGCTACATCGATCGTGCGCGGTCGGTGCCGGACATGGTGCTCGCGCATCTCGCCGCCGTCGGCTGATCCCGGCGAACGGGTAGGGCGGCTCAGGCGGCGCCGTAGCCGCCGCCCCCCGGGGTTTCGATAACGAAGCGGTCGCCTGGCCGCAGGTCGACCTGATCGACGCCGCCCAAGGGCCGGATGCTGCCGTCGTGCCGTTCGACCCGCTGCGTGCCGACCGCGCCGTCGCCGCCGCCGGCGAGGCCGAAGGGCGCGACCGTCCGGCGGGAGGCGACGATGGTGGCGGTCATCGGCTCCAGCGCGGTGATCGCACGGACCACGCCGTCGCCGCCCGACCGTGCTCCCTTGCCGCCCGATCCCCGGCGGATCGCGAACCGGTCGAGCCGGACCGGGTAGCGATGCTCGAGGATTTCCGGGTCGGTGATCCGCGTGTTGGTCATGTGGCTGTGCACCGCGGACGTGCCGGCAAAGTCCGGCCCCGCGCCGGTCCCGCCGCAGATCGTTTCGTAATATTGATAGCGGTCGTTGCCGAACAGGAAGTTGTTCATCGTCCCCTGCGCCGCCGCGCAGGCGCCCAGCGCGCCGAGCAGCGCGTTGCAGACAGCCTGACTGACCTCGGTATTGCCCGCGACCACGGCGCGGCCCGGCGGCGGCGACAGGAACGTGTCGTCGGGGATGACGATGGTGAGCGGCGCGAGACAGCCTTCGTTGAGCGGCAGGTCTTCACCGACCAGGCAGCGAAAGGCGTAGAGGAGGACCGCGCGCGTGACCGCGGGGGGTGCGTTGATATTGCCGGTGCTGGCCGGACCGGTGCCGGTGAAGTCGATCGTCGCCGCACGCGCCGCATGGTCGATGGTGACGCGGACCTTGAGCGGCGTGCCGTCGTCCATTGCATAGTCGAACGCTCCGTCCGCCAGACGGGTCAGCACGCGGCGGATGCTTTCCTCGGCATGGGCCATGACATGCCTCATATAGGCTTCGACGACGTGCCAGCCGCTGGCGGCGACCAGCGCGGACAGTTCGGCGATGCCGGTCGCGTTGGCGGCAAGCTGCGCCTTGATGTCGGCCACATTGGTATCGGGGCTGCGGGCCGGATAGCGCGCGTCGGACAGCAGCGCACGGAACGCGTCCTCGCGCAGCTGCCCGCCATCGACCAGCAGGAAGTCGTCGATCACCACGCCTTCCTCCTCTAGCGTGCGCGAAGCGGGGGGCGTCGAGCCAGGGGTCAGCCCGCCGATATCGGCGTGATGGCCGCGATTGGCGACGAAGAAGCGGATGTCGCGCCCCGCATCGTCGAACACCGGCGCGATCACCGTCACGTCGGGCAGATGGGTGCCGCCGTTGAACGGATTGTTGAGCGCGACGACGTCGCCCGGCTTCAGCGTCTTCCCCCGGCTGGCGAGGATGGTGCGCACGCTCTCCCCCATCGCCCCCAGATGCACCGGGACATGCGGCGCGTTGGCGACCAGCCGCCCCTGCGCATCGAACAGCGCGCACGAAAAGTCGAGCCGTTCCTTCATGTTGACGCTGCTGGCGGTGTTGCGCAGCACGACGCCCATCCGCTCGGCAATGCCCATGAAGCGGGTATTGAACAGTTCGAGCTGGATCGGATCGACGACCGCCGGATCGAGCGCGCCGCGCGCGGCGGCCCCGTCGTGGCGCAGGACCAGTTCGCCGCCAGCGCCGACCTCGACGGTCCAGCCCGGTTCGACCATCGTCGTCGCGATCGCTTCGCGGATCAGCGCGGGGCCGGCGATCCGGTCGCCGGGGCGCAGGCCGGCACGGTCATGGACCGGCGTGCGATGGTCCGCGCCGCCGGTCCACACGGTCACATGGTCCAGCGGCGCGGGCAGGCCACCATCGCGCGGCGGCAGCGGCACGGGCGCAACCGGTTCGCCGGCGACAATCGCCTCCACCACCACACTGTCGATGACGATGGCGCGCTCGGGACTGACGAAGCCGAACCGGGCGCGATGCGCCTGTTCGAACGCCGCGCGCATCGCATCCTCATCGGCCCAGTCGACCGGCAGCGCGGTATCGGTGCCGGCATAGCGCAGATTGACCGTCACCACCCGGCGAGCGTCCGCACCGACCTCCCGCGCGGCGTCGTCGCCAAGCGTCGCGACCAGCGCGTCCAGCGCCGCGCCCAGCGGCTGTTCGACCGAACGCTGCCGGATCGCGACCTTGTCGGCCAGCCCCATGCCATAGGCGGACAGCACCCCGGCGAACGGATGGATCAGGACCGTGCGCATCCCCAGCACCTCCGCCACGCGGCAGGCATGCTGCCCGCCCGCGCCACCGAAACATTGCAGCGCGAAAGTCGCGACATCCTCCCCCTGTTCGAGTGCGACGCGCTTGATCGCGGCGGCCATCTGCGCGACCGCGACGTCGAGGAAACCTTCGGCAACCCGACGCGGATCGTCCATGCCCGTCCGTACGGCGAGATCGAAAAAGCCGCCCCGCGTCGCGGCGAGGTCGAGCGGTTCGTCGCCGTTCGGGCCGAACACCGCCGGGAAATAGGCCGGCTGAATCTTGCCGACCAGCACGTTCGCATCGGTCACGGTCAGCGGCCCGCCCCGCCGGTAGCAGGCCGGCCCCGGATCGGCTCCCGCGCTGTCGGGCCCGACGCGGAACCGCGACCCGTCATAGTGCAGGATCGAACCGCCGCCCGCCGCCACCGTCTCGATCGACATCATCGGCACGCGCATCGCGACACCGGCGATCTCGGCGTCCAGCACCCGCTCGAACCGGCCGGCATAGAGCGCGACGTCGGTCGAGGTGCCGCCCATGTCGAACCCGATTACCCGGTCGAACCCGGCGGCTTCCGCTGTCCGCGCCGCCGCGACGACGCCGCCTGCCGGTCCGGACAGGATCGCGTCCTTGCCCTGGAACGCCCGCGCATCGGCCAGCCCGCCGCTCGACTGCATGAAGTGCAGCGGAACGGGGCCGAGCGCGCCTGCCACCCGGTCGACATAGCGGCGCAGCACTGGCGACAGATAGGCATCGACCACCGTCGTCCGCCCGCGCGCGACGAGCCCGATCAGCGGGCTGACCGCATGGCTGGCCGAGACCTGCGCGAACCCGGCCTGCCGGGCGAGTGCGGCGACCCGCGCCTCGGTCGCGGCATGCGCCCAGCCATGGGTGAGCGCGATCGCGACGGCGTCATACCCCTCCACCCGGCGGGCGGTCAGCAGGGCGAGCGTCCCGGCATCGTCGAGCGGTAGGACCTCCACGCCGTCGCGATCGATCCGCCCGCCGATTTCGATCACATCGTCGTACAGCGGCGCGGGGCGGCGGATCGCCAGGTCGAACAGGCGCGGCCGGGTCTGGTCGCCGATCGCCAGCAGGTCGGCAAAGCCGCGATCGACCACCAGCAAAGTCCGTGCGCCCTTGCGTTCCAGCAGCGCGTTGGTCGCGACGGTCGTACCCATCTTGACCGCGGCGATGGCCTCGGCCGGCAGCGGGGCGTCGTCCGCCAGCTTCAGGATGGTGCGGATGCCGGCGACCGCCGCATCGGCATAGCGTTCCGGGTTTTCGCTCAGCAGCTTGGCGGTCTGCAACGATCCATCGGGCGCGCGGGCGACGATGTCGGTGAAGGTGCCGCCCCGATCGATCCAGAAAGACCAGCCCGCCATGTCCATCCTCCGTGACGAATCGTCGATAAATCGTCGACAAATGATCAAGCTGGATTGACAGATTTGCGCGCCGGCGCAACCCTCCGCCGGAGAAAGGGGATCGGGGCATGGCACAGGACAGGCGGGCTATCGTATCGTCGGCGCATCTTGCCGATGGCGCCGCGCCCGCTTTGTCCGAGTTGGAGTTCAGCCTGACGCTGGCGGCGGCATCCTATCAACGCTGGATCGCGCGTTGCGCGGCGGCCGCCGGTCTGGCGCTGTCGCCGCTGGAGGTGCTGATTCTCCATACCGTCCGCCACCGCGACCGGGCGAAGCGGATCGCCGACATCACCCTTGTCCTCGATATCGAGGACACGCACCTCGTCACCTACGCCATCCGCAAGCTGGAGCGCGCCGGGCTGATCGCGACGCACCGTGCGGGGAAGGAAAAGCTGGTCGCGGCGACCGATGCCGGCCGCGATTTCTGCGCGCAATATCGCGAAATCCGCGAGCGGGTCCTGGCCAGCGCGATCGTCGCCGACGGGCCCGACAGCGCGCAACTGTCCGACGCGGCCGACCTGCTGCGCCGCCTGTCGGGGCAGTATAACCAGGCGGCCCGCGCCGCCGCGACCTTGTAAGGGGGGAGGGGCGCCATGCTGGTCCTGTCGGGGATCGCGATCATCATCATCGGCTTCGCGCTGCGGGTGAACCCATTGCTGGTCGTCACCGTCGCGGCGCTGGCCAGCGC
This sequence comes from Sphingomonas sp. ABOLH, assembly GCF_003951715.1. Taxonomy (NCBI): domain Bacteria; kingdom Pseudomonadati; phylum Pseudomonadota; class Alphaproteobacteria; order Sphingomonadales; family Sphingomonadaceae; genus Sphingomonas; species Sphingomonas sp. ABOLH. Next base: position 44,610 of record NZ_QQWV01000017.1, read on the forward strand.
GGCCGCCGCCGGCCATGGCCCGGTCGAGGTCGTGGCGATGATCGGCAAGGCGTTTGTCGATGCCCGGTTCCTGGCGATCCCGTTCCTCGTGCTGCCGACGATCGGCCTGCTGGAGCGCGCCGGGCTGCGGGTCCGGGCGCGCGCCATCGTGCAGGGGCTGCGCCGCGCGACGGCGGGCCGGGTGCTGATCGGCTATCTCGCGCTGCGCCAGATCACGGCGGCGCTCGGCCTGATCTCGCTTGGCGGGCATCCGCAGATGGTGCGGCCGATCGTGGCGCCGATGGCCGAGGGTGCGGAGGAGCGCGACGAACACCGGCCGCTTGATCCGCAGACCCGCGATCACATCCGCGCCCATGCCGCCGCCGTCGACAATATCGGCGTGTTCTTCGGCGAGGATGTGTTCATCGCGGTCGGATCGATCCTGCTGATCCGTGCGATCCTCGAACAGGATGGCGTGACCGTCGCGCCGCTCGAAGTGGCGGTGTGGGCGATCCCGACCGCGATCGCCGCATTCCTCGTCCATGGCGCGCGGCTGCTGCTGCTCGACCGTCGCCTGAAGCGTCGCGCATGATCGGGCTGGACGCGCTCGGCATCGCGGCGGCGACCCTGCCGGCGGCGGTCGCGATCCATCATGCGCTCGACCGGGCGGAGCCGACGCGGTGGCGCAATGCGGGCTTCTGGGGCGTGTTCGCTCTGCTGCTGGGGGTGGGGCCGTGGCTGCCCGACCTGGCGAATGGCTGCCTCGTCCTCGTCATGGTCGGTCTTGCCACCTGGGGACTGCACCCGGTGCCGCCCGCACCCAGTTCGGCGGAGGCGCAGGGCGTGCAGGCGGCGCGGCTGGGCAACTGGCTGTTCGTGCCGGCGCTTGCGATACCGCTGGTGACGCTCGCAGGGACGCTGTCGGTCGGCGACGGTCGCATTGCAGGCGCCCCAGTGATCGATCCGAAACAGGTGACTTTGGTCGCGTTGACCATCGGCGCGGTCGTCGCGCTGGTGCTGGCGATGCGGCTTACCCGCCTGCCGCGGTCCGCGCCGGTGGCGGAGGCGCGGCGGCTGGTCGATGCGATCGGCTGGGCGATCGTCCTGCCGCAAATGCTGGCGGCGTTGGGCGGCGTCTTCGCGCTGGCCGGTGTGGGGAAGGTTGTGGCGGACGGGGTCGTGAATGTCGTCGCGCTCGATACGCCGCTGCTCGCCACCATCGCCTATTGCGTCGGCATGGCGCTGTTCACGATGGTGATGGGCAATGCCTTTGCCGCCTTTCCGATCATGACCGCCGGCATCGGGCTGCCGATCGTCATCCGCCAGTTCGGCGGCGATCCCGCGATCGTCGCGGCATTGGGCATGTTGTCGGGCTTTTGCGGCACGCTGATGACGCCGATGGCGGCCAATTTCAACATCGTGCCGGCCGCGATCCTCGAATTGCGCGACCGTTTCGGCGTCATCCGCGTGCAATGGCCGACGGCGATCGTCCTGCTCGTCTTCAATATCGCAGTGCTGGCGCTGTGCGCCTTTCCCGGAGGACTGGTTCGATGACTCCCGATCAGGCAGCGGCGTTCGCCCGCATCGCGCTGGGCCATGTGACGCGCGAATATCCGCACAAGGCGGACCATGTGATGACCGGCGATGCCGACGCCTATCTGCCGCGCCGGGTGCATCCGATCTTCTTCGGCAGCTTCGACTGGCATAGCTGCGTCCATGGCTATTGGCTGCTGACGCGCATCCGCCGCCTGTTCCCCGATCTGGCCGAAGCCGCCGCGATCGACGCGCTGTTCGCCGATGCCTTCACCGCGGAGAAGGTGGCGGCGGAGCGCGCCTATCTCGACCAACCGATGTCGCGCGGGTTCGAACGACCCTATGGCTGGGCGTGGTTGCTGATGCTGCACAGCGAACTGATCGTCGCCGGCAGCCCGCATGCCGCGACGCTGCGTCCGCTGGCCGATGCCTTTGCCGAGCGCTGGCGCGCGCATCTGCCGCTGATGACCTATCCGGTGCGGGTTGGCATCCATGCCAATACCGGTTTCGCGGTGGTGCTGGCCGATCGCTATGCGCGGGTGACGGGCGATACGGCGCTGCGCGAATTGATGGCGGAGCGGGTGCGGCACTGGTTCGACACCGACCGCGCGGCGCAGGCGTGGGAGCCGAGTGGCGAGGATTTTCTGTCGCCGGTGCTGATGGAGGCGATGGCGATGCAGCGCGTGCTGCCCGCCGACGCCTTTGTCGCGTGGTTCGCCGACTTCCTGCCCGCGCTGGGGGCAGGTGAGCCGGCGACGCTGCTCACCCCGGCGCGGATCAGCGACCGCAGCGACGGGCGCATCGCCCATCTCGACGGCCTGAACCTCAGCCGCGCCTGGGCGATGCGCGCGCTGGCACCCGCGATCGGCGGTACTGCGGGCGGCGTGCTGGAGGCTGCCGCCGATGCGCATCTGTCCGCCGCGCTGGGCGAGATTGCGGGCGACTATATGGGCGAACACTGGCTCGCGACCTTTGCCTTGCTGGCGCTGACCGGGGTCGATTGATCGCGGGCCCGGCGATGCCCGCTTCTCACCACGGAAGCGGCGGTATACCACGGCGACCATGCAAGCACCGGATCGCGTTCGTCGTGTCGTCATCCTGGGGGGCGGGACCGCCGGCTGGATGACGGCGGCCGCGCTGTCGCGCAGTTTCGGCGATACGGTCGCGATCACCCTGCTCGAATCCGATGCGATCGGCACCGTCGGCGTGGGCGAGGCGACGATCCCGACGATCCACTGGTTCAACGAGCTGATCGGGATCGACGAGGCAGAATTCTTGCGCGCGACGAAGGCGACGTTCAAGCTCGGCATCGAGTTCGTCGACTGGGCCGCGCCGGGACATCGCTATTTCCATCCCTTCGGACAGTTCGGGGCGACGCTGCCCGGCGTCGCTTTCCACCATCGCTGGCTGAAGGCGCAGGCGGAGGGCATGGACGTGCCGCTGTCCGCACTTTCGCTCGCGACGCAATTGGCGGCAGAAGGACGGTTCGCCAAGCCGGTGGGCGATCCGCGGTCGATCCTGTCGACGCTCGGCTATGCCTATCATTTCGATGCCGGGCTTTACGCCGCCTTCCTTCGACGGCGCAGCGAGGGCGCGGGCGTGGTCCGGGTCGAGGGACAGTTGCGCAACGTCGAGCGCGATAGCGACACCGGCCTGCTTACCGCGCTGGTCACCGAGCGCGGCGAACGCATCGCGGGCGACCTGTTCATCGACTGCTCGGGCTTTCGCGCGCTGCTGATCGCGGGGGAGATGGGGGAGGGCTATGAGGACTGGTCGCACTGGCTGCCCTGCGACCGCGCGGTCGCGGTGCCGTGCGCCCGGGTCGCGGCGACCACGCCGTTCACGCGATCGACCGCACGCGCGGCAGGGTGGCAATGGCGCATCCCGCTCCAGCATCGCACCGGCAACGGCTATGTCTATGCCAGCCGCTACGTGTCGGATGACGAGGCGGCGGCGACGCTGATGGCGAACCTCGATGGCGAGGCGCTGGCCGAACCGCGCTTCCTGCGCTTCACCGCCGGCACGCGGCGGCGGCCGTGGCGGGGCAATGTGGTCGCGATCGGGCTGTCGTCGGGATTCCTCGAACCGCTGGAATCGACCAGCATCCACCTGATCCAGAGCGGCATCGCCAAGCTGCTGACCTTGTTCCCGAACCGCGACCATGACCCGGCGCTGGCCGACCGGTTCAACACCGTGTTCGCCCGCGACATGGACGGGGTAAAGGATTTCCTGATCCTGCACTATCACGCCAACACCAACCCCGCCCCCCTGTGGCAGCACTGCCGGACGATGACGCTGCCCGAGACACTGATCGCGCGCGAGGAACAGTATCGGCGATCGGGGCGGATCATCCTCGATGCCGACGAATTGTTCCGCGACGCGAGCTGGCTGGCGGTGCTGAACGGTCAGGGGATCGTGGCGCAGGGCTATAACCCTCTGGCCGATGCGATCGACAGCGCGACGAATAAGGCGCAGGTCCGCCAGATCGCCGACGTGGTCGCGCGGGCCGCGCCGACGCTGCCGCTGCACGATGCCGCGCTGGCCGCGATCATCGGCACGGCATGACCGCGCCCGATATCGTCGCTCGGCGGGTCGGGACGGAGCGGCAACCGATCGCGATCGTCGACCATTTCCATCCCGACCCGGCAGCGTTGCGGGATATTGCCGCCGCCGCCCGGTTCGAACCGGCGCGACGGCAATATCCGGGCATCCGCGCGGCATTGCCGGGCGATTATTTCCAGGCGGTGCGGCCGGCGCTGTCGCAGGTGCTGGCACATGTCTTCGGTCATCGTGGCGGCGTCGCGCTGCTCGATGCCAGTTTCTCGATCGTGACCGTGCCGCCCGAACGGCTGTCCGTCGAGCAGCGATTGCCGCATTTCGACGCGGTCGAGCCGGACCGGATCGCACTGGTCCATTATCTGGGCGCGGGCGATAGCGGCGGCACCGCATTCTACCGCCATCGCACGACCGGGTTCGAGACGATCGACGCGACGCGTGCACCCGCCTATCTCGACGCGGTGACCCGCGAGGTGCGGCGGGTGCCGCCGCACGGCTTTATCGCCGGATCCACCCCGATGTTCGAACAGGTGTCGGCGATCGATGCGCGCTGCAACCGGGCGGTGATCTATCGCAGCGCGTTGCTGCACAGCGGATCGATCCCGCCCGGCGCGGTGCTGAGTGCCGATCCGCGTGAAGGGCGGCTGACGGTTACCGCCTTCCTGTCGCTGGGCTGAGCGCGCGCGGTGGCTGCACCGCCAGATAGACGGTGCTCCACAATTGTGCGGCGTTCGATTCATCCACGTCCTGCTTGCCGGCGCCGAACGCCATGACCCGGTATCGCCCGCCGCTATAGTCCCACGACCAGAGTTCGGAGCTCTGCGTCGCGCGGGTGGCGGCGATCGCGCGCCACAATGTCGCCTGCGCACGGGTCAGGACCGCGCGGGTCGCGGGCGGCAGGTCGCGGCGGGCGAGCTGCCGCTCGAGGCCGGCGGCGAACAACGCCTGCTGCCACGACCACACGACCGCGCCGTGATAGGCGGCCGGGGTGAAGCGCCCCTGTACGCTCGCGTCGGTCTGCGCCGGATTGGCGACGAGCATGCCGATATCGGTCATCAGCCCGGCGGGAAACGGTCGCATTGCCGCGGTGACATAGGTTTCCAGATCGGCGGGGGACGGTTCCGCGAACATCAGCGTGAAGCCTTCGTCGGAATGGACGATCGGGATCGGCCGGCCGGCGTCGTCGAGGGCGATCGCATGGAAGACCAGCGGCGCAGTGCCGAGGGCGGTGAGCGCGGGCGCGGCCGGGATGCCCAGCGTGCGGGCATAGTCGTCGATGCGCGGCCGGGCCTGGGTCGCGGGTATCGAGACGCGGAAGAGGGGCGGGGCGCGGTCGCGCCAGACAGCGGCCATCGCATCGGCCCGCGACAGCGCAGCGCGGTCCTGCGCCGTCAGGTAGCGGTCGAGCAGTCCGGCGCGCAGCAGCCGCGCCGCCGATTCGAGCGCGGCGGGCACGAACACCGCGTTGACGTCATAGGCATAGCGGCCGCGGCCCAGCCCCTCTTCGCTGTCGCGCCACTGGCCGGTCAGGCGGCCCTTGGGAATCGCGATCAGGCGCGAGGGTTCGGGGCGGTCGGCGAAGGGGCGTGCGCTGTCGATAACGTGGCGAAGGTTACGCACTAACGCCTTTCCGGCGGGGGCGGTGGTGCCGGGGATGGCTTCGCTGGCGATCGGGCGGTCGAGGAAGGCGCGGGCGGTGGCGGTGTTGCCGTGGTCGAGGAGATAGGCGGCGGCGACGGGGGCGAGCATATAGTCGTCGTCGACCATCGCGTAATCGAGCACGGCCGCGTCACTGCGCTGATTAAGTTTACGCCGGTCGACCACGGCGAACTCGCCAATGCCCTCTTCATGCGCGACATCGCCGCGCGCATCGAGCCGGGCGAGCACCGAACCCAGCCCCGCCTCGATCGCCTGCGGCTGCAACACCGGCATCAACAGGCGCAGCGACATCAGCGTGTCGCGACCGAAATAGGTCTGGAACCGCCACGACCCGGCGAGGAATTTTTCGCGATAGCTGAGGAAACGCAACGCGTTACGCGCGCCGGGATCGTTGGCGGCACGTGCGTTGAGCAATTCGTTCGCGGCAAGGCCGTGCAACGGCGTCTCCCCGCTCGACGCCAGGATTTCCATGCGCAGCGGCCGGCCGGCTGCGGCGACCAGCACGCCGCCCCGGATCGAGCCGGAGAGCAACCTTATCTGCAGCAGATAGCCGGGCCTGCCATCGAGGCGCGGGCGGCTCCAGCGGATCGTGTTGCCCGACACGACCGGATCGACCGCGACGTCGGCCGGAAAGCGACCCACCGACTGATAGTCGCGCAGGAAGCGGATCGACGACAGGACCGCCTGTTTCACCCGCAGTTCGGGCGCGTCGATGCTGGCGATGGTCTGCACGGCCGGTTGCGGACCGGCGATGCCCGGCGCGGTGGTCGGGCGCGGCGCCTGTTCCAGACGCCAGGTCGCCGCGCGCCCGACAGGTTCGAACCACAGCCCGACCCCGCTGTTCCCGGCGGGAAAGGCGACGAGGATGCGCGGATCGGTGCCGTTGCGCAGCAGCAGGTGCGCGGCGACCGGCCCTTCGCGGACAAAGGCGTTGAGATTCTGCCCCTCGGTCAGCTGATAGGCGAGTTCGGGCGCCCTGGCCGGTCGCTGTGCCACCGCCAGTCCCGTTCCCGCCAGCATCACGCCGGCCAGCATCCATCGCGCCACGGTCTTCATGTGTCGAACCTCTTTTGCGAAGCGCGCGACCCCGAAAAGGCCCCGCGCTCTTTCGTGACGTCATCGTACCCCCGCACCGGCGGGGGTCCAGAGCCAAGCAAAACAACGGCCTGCATTCGTGACCCTGGACCCCCGCCTGCGCGGGGGTACGGAAAGGCGACGACAGGGCCCGTCAGAACCGGAAGGTCAGCGTGCCCCCATAGGTCGGACCGACGATGCCGCGGGCATAGAAATAGCCGTCGGTAATCGCCTGGGTCTGACCCTGACGCGGATTGCCCTCGGTCAGGCCGACCACGTCGAACACGTTGTCGGCGTTCAGGTTCAGCTGCACCCGTTCGCTGAGGTTCAGGTTCACGCCGATCCCGGTCACGCCGTAGCTGGGCAGGGCGATGCCGTTGCCGTTGTCGGCAAAGATCTTGCCGACGAACTTGTAGCGGGCATAGACGTCGCCCAGCCCGTCGGGCAGCGTGAGCGTCGGCAGGATCGTGAACAGCTGCGCCGGCGTCCGTTCGGGGCGATTGCCCTCGAACGCCGCGCCCTGATCGACGCCGTCCAGCTGCAGGTTGAGCAGCTGCGGGTCCTGGAACACACCCTGGAAATCGACCGAGAACCAGTTGGTCGGCCGCACCACCAGGTCGATCTCGACCCCCTTGGTGCGCAGGTCGGCGTTCAGATTCTGCTGCTGCGACGGGTTGGTCGGGTTGGCGAAGTTGTAGTTCTGATTGTCGAAATTGGTGCGGAACACCGTCGCCGAGCCGGAGAAGAGGCGACCATATTGGTAGCGCACGCCGGCTTCGTACAGCTCGATCGTGGTGATCGGATCGACATTGTTGGTCTGGAACCCGTTGGCATAGCGGGCATAGACCGAGAAGTTCGGCGTGATCAGATAGTTGGCGCCGACCGTCCACGACGCCTTGCGCTGCGTGCGCTGCCGTGTGGTGAAGGTGCCGTCGAAGCTGGCGCCGACATTGCGGATGACGCCGCCGACGCCGGGCTGCACCGGCTGGTTCACCGCCAGCTGGTTGCCGTCGAGCGCGGTCGCGTCGTCGCTTTCCCAGCGCACGCCGCCGTCGACGCGCAGGTCGCCGAACGCGACTTCGTCGTTGACGTAGAGCGAGACCGCCGAGTCCCGCCGCTCGCGGATGCCGGCACCCCAGTCGCCATAGGAGACGAGGCCGTTGTCCGACAGCGTGCCGATGACCTGGTTGTTACCGTCCAGCGCGACGATGTCGTACACGTCGCTGTTGGTCTTCACGTCGTTGACCATGCTGGCGGTGGCCGACTGATCCTGCTTGCGGATCACGTTGTAATACATGACGCCGGCGGTCAGCGAGTTCTTGAACCGGTCGTTTTCATATTCCCAGCGACCGCCGACATTCGCGCCGAAATCGCGGCCGTCGATATAGTCGTGGTTGAGCGTGGTCCGCTGGAGGAAGCCGTTGCCGGCCAGCGCGGCGAGCTGTGCGGTCTGGTTCGACCCCAGCACCACGCCGGTCCGCAAATTCTTGATCCCGAAGCGCGTCGCCGCCGGATAGGCCGCGCGGCCGAGCGTCAGCAGGTCGTTGATCGGCGAGGAGGCGCCGGGCGTCAGATAGTTCTGCGCGCTGGTCAGGCCGGCATTGCCGGTGCCCGATCCTGGGAACAGGCCGTTGAAGTCGTAGGAATATTTCAGGTAGCGGGCATGGGCGAACAGGTCGATGGTCTCGCCCACCGGCTTTTCGATGTCGAAGCGGACCTGCGCGGTCTTCGCCTTGATCCCGTCGCGATAGCGGAATTCGCGGAAGCCGCTGGGATGGGCGAAGGTCGACACCGGCACCGCGATATTGGCGAAGGCATCGCCGCCGACATTGCCGTCCTGCGTATCCAGCCCCGGAATGCCGCGGATCTTGCCCCCGTCGAGGCGGTAGGGCATCGTCGCATAATAGGCGTTTTCGACATCGCCGCCCTTGGCCGACAGGCGCGCATAGCCGCCATCGTCGAAGCGATATTCGAGCATCCCCTTCAACCGCCAGCCGGCATAGTCGAACGGGTTTTCGCGCACGCCGGGGCTCGACTGGATATAGCCGCCGACATTGAAGGCGAGGTTTTCGGCCAGCGGCTGCGAATAATAGAAGTCGCCGCGCTTCATGCCGTAATTATAGGCGGTGACGCGTGCGGCTCCTTCGGCTTCCCTGAAGTTCGGGCGCTTCGAGATGAAGTTGATCGTCGCGCCCGCGCCGTTGACGGTCAGTACGCCCGACGACCCGCCCTTGACTGCTTCGAGGCGATCGATGGTCAGGTCCTGGTCGAAGAAGAAGTCGGCGCCGCCGCCGCCATAGAGGATCGGCATGCCGTCCTCCTGCAGCTGGACGAAGCGCTGGCCGCCGCCCTGCAGGCCGCGTACCGAATAGTTGTTCGATACCTGACCCGCCGTCGCTTCGACGAAGATGCCGGGCACCAGTTCGAGCATGTCGGCGGTCGAACGCGGCGCGCGCCGGTCGATATCGGCGCGGTCGGCGAGCGTGATATCGGCCGATGCGGTGATGAGCGGACGATCGCGCGAGGTCGTGCCGGTGACGACGATCACGTCCTGTTCGTCATCGGCGGTCGTGGTGCCGTCGGTCGCCTGCGTCGCGGCCGGATCGGCCGGCGCGGTCTGCGCCCAGGCGATCGTCGGCAGCATAGCGGCGCCAGCCAGCAATGCTGCACGCGCGGCTGCGCGATTGAATGTCAGCATGTTCCCTCTCCACCCAGATATTCCGTTGGTCCCGGCATTGCTGGGACCGGTTACATCTAGACCCCGGCGGAAAGGCCGGCAATCATGGTATACCGGGAACCGTATCAGAAAGTCGTTCTGTGGCGATTGCGCAACATTGGCTGGAACGGGTGCGGCCAAGTCGCCGTAAAGTCTTGCGAACCGCGTTGCTGGGCGCGGGCATGGCGGCGGTCGTGCGACCGGTGCGGGCGGCATCGTCGCGGGTCGAGGCGCTGATCACGCGGATGACCCTGGCCGAGAAGGCGGGACAACTCAGCTGTTTCAACGACGAGGTTCGGCCGGTCGGCGCGGTGTTCAATCCGGTCGTCGATCCCCGCGGGCGCGACGCGATGCTGGCCGATATCCGCGCCGGGCGGGTCGGCATGCTGTTCAACGGCTATGGCGTAGCGGGTGCGCGGGTGGCGCAGGCAGCGGCGTTGCAAAGCCGGCTGCGCATCCCGCTGGCCTTTGCCGCCGACGTGCTGCACGGCTGTCGCACGATCTTTCCGATCCCGCTGGCCGAGGCGGCGGCGTTCGACCCCGACCTGTCGCGGCGTGCGGCGCGAGCGGTCGCGCGCGAGACAACGGCGGGCGGCATCCATTGGACCTTCGCGCCGATGGTCGATGTCGCGCGCGACCAGCGCTGGGGCCGGGTGGCGGAAGGGGCGGGGGAGGATGTGCTGCTCAACCGCGTGCTGGCGGCGGCGCGGGTCGAAGGGTTTCAGGGACCGGACCTGACGCGCCCCGACGCGCTGCTGGCGACGCCCAAGCATTTCGTCGGCTATGGCGCGGTGCGCGGCGGCATGGAATATGCCGCGGTCGACATGAGCATGGCCGAGCTGCGCGAGACGTTCGTGCCGCCCTTCGCCGCCGCCTTTGCCGCCGGGGCGGGCGCGACGATGGCGTCGTTCACCGATTTTGGCGGGGTGCCGGTCAGCGCCAACCGGCCGCTGCTGACCGACCTGTTGCGCGGCGAACTGGGCTTCGACGGGGTGTGCGTGTCGGATTACGATGCCGACCGCGAGCTGATCGCGCACGGTATCGCGGCGGACGAGGCCGATGCGGCGCGGCTGGCGATCCTCGCCGGGATCGACATGTCGATGCAGAGCGGGTTGTTCGTGCGGCACCTGCCGGCGCTGGTGACGAGCGGCCGGGTGCCGGTGGCGGCGGTCGACCAGGCGGTGCGGCGGGTGCTGACGCTGAAGGAGCGGCTGGGCCTGTTCGACGATCCGTTCCGATCGATCGATGCGCGGGCCGAGCGGCGCGAGACGGGGAGCGTGGCGATCCGGCGGACCGCGCGCGAGGTGGCGACGCGATCGATCGTGCTGTTGCGCAACGATCGCGACCTGCTGCCGCTGCCGCGCACCGGGCGGCGCATCGCGCTGATCGGGCCGTTCGGTGCGGACCGGGCGAATTTGAACGGGCCATGGTCGTTCGCGGGCGATGCGACGGACGGGATCGATATCGCGCAAGGCGTGCGCGCGATGCTGGCCGATCCGCAGGCGCTCAGCGTCGAGGCGGGGTGCGGGATCGTCGATCCGCTGCCCGGCGGGATCGAGCGCGCGGTGGCGGCGGCGCGCGCGGCGGACGTGGTTCTGCTGGCGATCGGCGAGGGCGCCGACATGTCGGGCGAGGGCAACAGCCGCACCGCTATCGTCGTGCCGCCGGTGCAGCAGGCGCTGGCGGAGGTGGTCGCGGCGACCGGGCGGCCGGTGGTGGTGCTGTTGCGCCATGGCCGGGCGCTGGCGCTGGACGGGGCGGTGCGCGATGCGCCCGCGCTGCTCGCGACGTGGTTCCTGGGGGAACAGACCGGTCCGGCGATCGCCGACATCCTGTTCGGCGTCGTGGAGCCGACCGGACGGCTGCCGGTCAGCTTTCCGATGGCAAGCGGACAGCAGCCCTGGTCCTATGACCGGCGCAGCACCGGGCGGCCGGCCCCCGACAGCGATCCGATGGCGGCGGGCCGCAGCCATTGGCGTGATGCGCCGGACCGCGCGCTATACCCGTTCGGGTCGGGCATGGGGTATACGCGCTTCGCGCTGTCCGAGCTGCGCCTGCCGGCCATGGTCGCGGCGGGGGCGGCGGTGCCGGTATCGGTGGCGGTGCGCAACATCGGCGCGCGGACCGGAACGGCACTGGTCCGCGTCGACCTGCACGACCGGGTGGCGAGCAGGAGCCGACCGGTGCGCCAGATGAAGGCGTTCGCGCGGGTGACGCTGGCACCGGGCGCCGAGACGCGGGTCGCGCTGGAGATCGCCGGCGACGCGCTGGCGCTGGTGGCGAGCGACGGGACGTGGCGGATCGAACCGGGCGCGTTCGACTGCTGGGTCAATGCGGGGGACGATGCCGAAATTGCGGGGGCGTTCGAGGTGCGGTGAACGGAGGGCTCGGAGGCCGCGCCGGTGAGGCGGGATCAGGGTTGCGGTTCGGCGCGCAGCCAGCCCGTGATCGAATAGCGCCGCGCCGGGGCGGCACGGGTCACTTCGCTGACGCTGTGTTCCTGCGGCACGGCAAAGATGGTCATCCGGTTGAACCCCGGCGCGACCGCGCGCAGTTCGCCGTCCGGCCCGTGGAACAGCAGCAGCCCGCCCCATTCGGGCCGCCATCCCGGGGTGAGGCCAAAGACATAGGCGGCCCGGCGATGCTTGCCCGCGACGGCATCGTCATGGACGGTCAGGAAATCGCCGGGGGCATAGGCGGTCGCCTGCGCATCGGCGAACCGTACGTCACCCGCCCCGGTAATCGCCCGCAAGGCGTCCAGCATCGCCGGCGACGACATCCAGCGGGCGAAACCGCCAAGCGGGGTCGTATCGCCCGCGCGGTCCCGCACGGCGTCGGACACGCGGATGCTGTCGAAGCGGAACTGAAAGCCGGCGCGCGCGGCGGCATAGACCGCGAGGTTCAGCGCCTCGGCCCGTTCCGGCGGGATCGCCCCCCATCCGGCGCGGTCGAATTCGACGACCTGGTCGCCGCTCAGCACCAGCTTGCGCCAGTCGGTCCGCTGGCGCAGATGCGCCGAAAGCAGCAGCGCGGCATCGCCGGCCAGGGCATTGTCGATCACCACGCGCCCGTCGCGGCGATAGCGTTCGGCGAGCATCGCGAGATCGAGGGTCGGGTCGAGCGTGAACATCGGTGCCGGATGGCATGGCACCGATCGCGCGGCGAATGAAGCCCCCGTGTCGGGCGACGGCTTGCGCCATCGCGCCGGCTGGGCGAAACCTTTCGCGTATGACCACCCGGTATTCCGCATGATCGAACTGCTCGCGCTCAACCCGTCGCTCGACCGGACGGCACTTGCCGCGCAATTCGCGGCGGACGGACGGGTGCAGATCCGCGATGTGCTGACCGATGTCTCGGCACGCGCGCTCCACCGCGTCATCGCCGAACAGACGCCATGGGGCATCGCCTATGATGTCGGCACCGACAAGCCGGTCGGGCTGACCGCCGCCGAGTTCGCCGCGCTCGACCCGGCACGCCGCACCGCCATCCGCGAGGCGATCGAGCAGGCGATGCGCGGGCGCGACTATGGCTTTTCCTATGCGCGCTACCCGATCCTCGATGCCTATCTCCAGCACTGGGCGCCGGGCGGGCCGCACGACATCGTGCTCGAACATATCAACGACGCGCCGTTCCTCGACCTGGTGCGCGGCGTCACCGGCATGCCCGACCTGCGCAAGGCGGATGCGCAGGCGACCTTGTTCGCGCCGGGCCAATTCCTGGCGGAACATAGCGACTCCCATGTCGGGGAGGGGTGGCGCATCGCATACGTCCTGTCGCTCTGCGCGGTCGACTGGCGGCCCGACTGGGGCGGCTATCTGCAGTTCTTCGACGACGATGGCGATATCGTTGCGGGATATCGGCCGCGCTTCAATGCCCTGAGCCTGTTTGCGGTGCCGCGCCCGCATGCCGTCAGCTATGTGCCGCCATTCGCGCCGGTGGGGCGCTATTCGATCACCGGCTGGTTCCGCGACCGGTGATCGCCGCCACGCTTCGACAGGCGGCGCTGGCGGCGGCGGCGCGGGGAGACGACGCTGCTGCGGCCAGGGGCTTTGCGCAGGCGGTGGCGACCTATCCGGGCGATGCCGCGCTGCTCAACAGCGCCGGGAATTTCCATGCCGGGGCGGGGCGGGCGGCGGAAGCACTGGCGCTGTTCGACCGCGCACTCGGCATCGATCCGGCGCTTGGCGAGGCGGCGATCAACCGCGCGATCGTCCTGACCCGGCTGGGCCGCGCAGCCGAGGCGGTGGCCGACCTGACCGCGCGAGAGGCGGCGCTTGCCGGGCATCCGCGCTATTGGACGACGCGCGCCGCAGCCGAAAATGCTGCGGGAAACCTGCGCGGGGCTGCCGCCAGCTATGACGAGCAACTGCGCCGCGATCCGCGCAACCGCCGGGCGCTCCATGGCCGGGCGCGTATCGCGCTCGACCGGGGCGATGGCAGCGCGATCGCCCGGTATGATGCCGCGCTGGCCGAGACGCCGGGCGACCCGTGGCTGTTGCACGGGCTGGCACAGGCGCTGGAGGCGGCGGGCGACCGGGCGGCTGCGCTTGAGCTGTCGAGGCAATTGGCGACGCAGCTGCCGCAATGGATCGACGCGCTCGAACTCCATGCCACGCTGCGCTGGGCAGCAGGCGATCGGGACGATTTCTGCGATCATTATGCCGCGGCTGTGCCGCATCATGCCGATGGCGCGGCGGAGCGATCCTGGGCGGCGATGCTGGCCGGGGTCGATGCGCATGCCGCCGCCGCCGACATCCTGGCGCAATGCCGTGCGCGGATCGGTCCGCGCGACCCGTTGCTGCTCGACGAAGCGGTCTATCGTGGCGAGGCCGGGGACGATGCGGGTGCCGAGGCGATCTTTGCCGCCGGGACGCCCGCAACCCCCGACTGGTGGATTGCCGCCGCACGGCAGGCGCTGCGGGCCGGACGCCCCGAACAGGCCGATACGCTGCTGGGACAGGCGATCGCGGTGCGGGATGATGACGTGATGGCGTGGAGCCTGCGCGATCTGGCATGGCGGGTGCTGGGCGATCCCCGCCACGACTGGCTGCATGGCAACCCTGCGCTGATCCGCGAAGCGTCGCTCGACCTGTCCGACACGGCGCTGACGGACGCGAGCGCGACGCTCGACCTGCTCCACGACCGCGCGGCGATGCCGATCGGTCAGTCGGTCAAGCTGGGCAGCCAGACGCGCGGCGGGCTGTTCCAGCGTGACGAATCCGCGATCCGGGTCGTCGCGCAGGCGGTGGAGCGGGCGCTCGGTGCCTATCGCGAGTCGCTGCCCGCGGCCGATCCGACGCATCCGTTGCTGCGGGCCCGCGTGCGGCCGTGGCGGATCGCAGGAAGCTGGTCGATCCGTTTGAGCGGGGAGGGGCGCCACGCGCCGCATGTCCACCCCCAAGGGCTGTTGTCGTCGGCGGCCTATTTCGAAGTACCCGGTGGCGAGGCGGGCATGCTGGAGCTTGGCCGGCCGCCTGCGAACCTGCGCCTCGACCTGGCGCCGCTGCGGACGGTCGTGCCGCGCGTCGGACATTGCGTCCTGTTCCCCAGCACCCTGTTCCACGGCACCCGGCCTATCGCGTCGGGCAAGCGGATGACGATCGCCTTCGACGTCGCTTCACGCTGACAGCGAAAGGGGCACCCGCGTTGCCGCGGATGCCCCCCTTGTTTCCATCGACGGACGACGGCGTCAGAACTGAAGCCGTGCACCCACGAAGAAATCGCGACCCAGCACGTCATAGGTTCCGGGGAAGGTGTTCGCCTGTTCCTGCAGCGAGCCGAGCACTTCCGGCTTCTGGTTGGTCAGGTTGTTGACGCCGATGTTGATCTGCAGCTTGTCGGTCGCATCGAACGCCGCGGCCAGATCGACATAGTTCACCGCGCCGATCCGTGCGTTCGGGAACAGCGCCGGATCCTGCGGCGTGCGCACCAGGCCGACGAACGTGTTGTTGAGACGACGATCCTCGACGCCACCGAAGTAGCGCCAGCGCGCCGACAGGACCATCGGGCCGTCGGATACGCTGAGGCGGGCATTGTGCTTCCACTTCGGCATCGGGTTGAGCGTCGGAACGATCGGAACCGAACCCTCGCCGATCGTCTCACGCTCCGGAATCGCGGCGACCGACGTGCTACGGAACTTGTCGAGCCACGTGCCGAGGAACGAGAAGCTGATGTTCGAACGATCCCCGCCGGTGATCGAGAAATCGACCGGCAGCGAATAATCGGCGGCGACGTCGATGCCCGAGGTCCGGAGCGTCGCGATGTTGGCCGACAGCACGTTCGGGTTACGTCCGCCCGACGTTTCGCCGATCGCCCCGGTTGCCGTGTTGCGAACGCCCTGGAAGATCGAACAGATCGGGTTGCTGAGGTTCTGTGCCACGGTGAAGCACAGCGACAGCGCATCGTTCAGGCCGCCACCGAAGGTCGCAATCGTGTCCTGCACCTTGATGTTGAAGTAATCGACCGTGACGTTCAGGCGCGGAATGAAGCTCGGACGGAACACGACACCGGCGGTGTAGGTGTCCGAGGTTTCTTCCTGCAGGTTGGGATCGCCGCCAAAATTGGCCTGGATCTGGGCGTTCGGCTGCACCGCGCGGGTAAAGACCGCAGCCGCCGGCACGCCGTTGGCGATGCAGAGCTGGCGGATGGCCTCCGTCCGGTTGGCCGGGGCGCCGCGATCCGAACACGGGTCCTGCGCCTGCGGGAATCCGGTCGAGTTGCCGCCGAACAGGTCCTGCACGTTCGGCGCACGCACCGCACGGGCATATTGGCCACGCAGCGTGATGTCGCGGACTGGCGAGAGCTGCGCACCGGCGGCATAGGTCCACACCCCGCCCACTGCGTTCAGCGAATAGTCCGAATAGCGGGCGTTGCCGGTCAGTTCGAGCTTGTGGACGATGTTCTCGCTCAGCAGCGGCACGTTCAGTTCGCCGAACACTTCGCGCGCACTATATTCGCCGCTGGTCGGCTGACCCGCGTTGAAGCCGGCGACGTCGCCCGATGCCAGGAAGGTGTCGGGACGATAGCTGGCCGACATGCCGCGATATTCGACACCGGCGGCGAAGGCGACCGCATCGGCATTGTTGCCGATGGTGAACAGGTCGCCGTTCACCGAGCCGACGAAGTTGCGGATGTCCGAGCGTTCGAGGTTGGTCGAATTGATCGTGACGTAGCGGATCGCCGCCGGATCGGCGAGGCCGAGCCCGAAGACGTTGAGCGGACGGCAGCCGGCAAGACGCGCAGCGGCGTTGCGGCACTGGAGGGTGCCGTTGACGATCTCCGTCTCGGTCGCCGCGGCGAAGCGGCTGCGCGAGATGTTGCCCTGCTGGAACTGCTGGTTCTCGGTCCGGGCGTACATATAGTACACGTCGAAGCGCAGGTCCTCGGTGATGTCGCCGCGGATACCGCCCAGCAGGCGGAACGCGGTACGGCTGGCGTCGACGTTGCGCGGACCCGACTGGTTGAACCGGAAGTTTACGTTGGTGGTGACATAGCCGTCGCCATCGGTGTCGAGCGGACGCAGCAGGCCGCGCGTCTGGTCGTTGAACCAGGGGCTGGCGATCTGCAGGTTCAGCGCCTGGCCGATCGGCGTGGGGGCCAGTTCCTGCGGGACCGACGTCTTGACGAAGCTCAGTTCGGTATAGCCGGTGATGTTCTCGGCGATTTCATAGCTGCCATAGCCACCCATCAGGTAGCGTTCCTGCGGCAGCTGCAGATAGTTGTCGGGCGCGAAGTTGTAGAGATCGGCCGGATCGTTGAACGCACGCGTGCCGCCGCCGGTCGGGTTGAACACATAGCCGAGCGCCGCGCCGCCGGTGGTGATGGCGGGCAGGGTCGCGATCGGGGTCGATGCCGAACCCTGCGGCACCAGGCCGACTTCGCCGCCGCGCGTGGCGCAGGTCGACAGCGCGCCGCCGAGGTTGGTGCCGATGCCGGTCTGCGAATTGGTCGAACCGCGCACGATGCAGCCATCGCCCGCTGCATTGCGCGAGAAGGCGCGCGCGTCCTGGAAGATCGGTTCGCGACGGGTATAGTTGGCATAGACGGTGACCGAGCCGCGACCGTCGGCGAACTTCGATCCGAACGCGAAGTTCACGTCATAGCGTGCGCCGTCGCCCTGTTCGGTCAGCGCATACTGCCCGCCGATGATGGCGCCGTTCAGGTCCTGACGCAGGTTGAAGTTGACGACGCCGGCAATCGCATCCGAACCATAGGTCGCCGACTGACCGCCGGTCAGCACTTCGACATTCTGCAGCATGAACTGCGGAATGGTGTTCAGGTCGACGATCTGGTTGGTGTCGTACGACATCCAGCGGCGGCCGTTGACCAGCACCAGCGTGCGGGTGGCGCCCAGGTTGCGCAGGTTGAGCGTCGCCGCGCCGGTGCCCGGGTTGTTCGAGAACCCGGTCGTGCCCGGCACGGCCTGCGGCAGCGTGTTGATGACCTGTTCGACGTTGACCGCGCCAGTCAGCTGGAATTCTTCCGCCGCCACGACCGCGATCGGGCTGGGCGAGGTCAGGTCGCGCCGCTGGATGCGCGATCCGGTGACCACGATCGTATCGTCACCGGTGCCGCTGGCTTCGGTCGTTTCCTGAAGCCCGGTCCCGGTCGTCGGTTCGGCGACCTGCGCCAGCGCGGGCGAGGTCAGCGCGATCGCAGCCCCGGCAAAGACGGTGGTCGTCAGCAATCGCGAGCGAAATGCTACCATGTAGGATGATCCCCCAATTCGTTACGATGCGCGGCGTGCGCTTCGTGGAGCCGCCAGTTCGATCTGGTTTGCGTGGTCCTGCGGGTCACTAGATCAATCGAAGATCGAGATCGCAACCGGGCAGAAGGGGGGCAGTGTCGGTTATGTAATGGATGTGTCTTTTTAGTTACATCCGTAATCACTATCGAGAAGTCGGAAACAATAAGAAACAATATGGATATATTGTGTAGGGGCCGTGGAGGTTTCGAGTACTCGTTCGCTTAGTAAGTTTGCTTGAACATCATCACTGATTTGGGGTGGCGATGTAGCCGTGCCACGGCTTGAACGTATGCCATGCACACCGTTCTACGCATCGCATACGGAATACCATTTTAGCGGCAAATTCTATTGCGATCCGGCATAATGGACGCGACGATCCTCACGGATCGGCCGGGCGGATCTGTTCCCGTCATCCGCCAAGCCTGTACAGGCTTCTGCGCTGCGCGGCCGGGTCTGCCAGCAACCGGATAGTGCCCGTGCGAGGAGGGCGATGCCCGGCCATTACCGGGCCCGCCAGACGAGCCACGTCTCGTCGATGTCTCTGGTCGGGGCGACAGGATTCGAACCTGCGACCCCCACACCCCCAGTGTGATGCGCTACCAGGCTGCGCTACGCCCCGATCAGAGAGGGCGTGCCTTTAGGGCGGCTTTCGTCGCCATGCAAGCCCGAAGCGTGCGGGTGGGCAAATGTTGCGTGGGGGCCAAGCAGATGATAGCTGCCCGCAGTTAATCAGGATGCCGTGTCCGCGGCGTCCGCTATCTCGGACATTCAGGCCAGCAATGCTCGTACCCTCCGCTTTCGCCCAGACCGCTGCCGCCCCTGCGGCATCGGGTGGTTTTCTCGGCACGCTCATCGGCATCGCGCCGCTGCTGCTGATCTTCGTCGCCTTCTACTTCCTGCTGATCCGTCCGCAGTCGAAGCGGATGAAGACGCTGCAGAACGCCATCGCCGCGGTGAAGCGGGGCGATCAGGTCGTCACCGCCGGCGGCGTCATCGGCAAGGTGACCAAGGTCGAGGACGCGTTCGTCGAGGTCGAGATCGCCGCCAACACCCGCGTCCGCGTGGTGAAGGCGACCATCGCCGAAGTCACGCCGCCCGCCGGCGCCAAGCCCGCGAACGACTGATGCTCGACTTTCCCCGCTGGAAACGGATCGCCATCTGGGCGTCCGTGATCCTGTTGGCGCTGTTCGCGGTGCCGAGCCTGCTGCCCGAAGCGACGCGCGCGAAGCTGCCCGGCTGGGTGCCGACGCCGACGATCAATTTCGGCCTCGACCTGGCCGGCGGCAGCTACATCCTGCTCGAAGCGCAGACGCAGGACGTCGCGGCGACGCGGGTCGAGGCGATGCGCGAGATGATCGCGACCGAGATGCGCCGCAACCCGCGCGTCGCGGTCGGCGACATTTCGACCCGGGGCGGGCAGATCAGCTTCATGGTCCGCGACGCGACCCAGGTCGACGCCGCGCGCGAAAAGCTGCTGGGCCTCACCGGCGGCGGGGCGGGGATGACCGGCCAGCGCGAATGGGACATCGAGGTGCGCGACACCACGCGCTTCGTGCTGACGCCTACCCAGGCGGGTCTGCGCCTGGCGGTCGAGAATGCGATGAAGGACGCGACCGAGGTCGTGCGTCGCCGCATCGACGAACTGGGCACCCGCGAACCGACGATCATCCAGCAGGGCAGCAACCGCATCGTCGTGCAGGTGCCGGGGCTTTCGGATCCGAAGGCGCTGAAGGACCTGCTCGGCAAGACCGCGCGGCTGGAATTCAAGCTGGTCGACCTGACCGCCGATCCCGCCGCCGTGGCGCGCGGGCAGGTGCCGGCGGGCAGCCAGATCCTGCCCTATCCGGCGCAGGGCGCACCGATCGCGGTCAAGCGCACCACGATCATCTCGGGCGACCAACTGGCCGATGCGCGCCAGACCTATGACCAGAACGGCCAGCCCAACGTCACGATCAACTTCAACGCGGACGGCGGTCGCCGCTTCGCGAAGGTGACGCAGGAGAATACCGGCAAGCCGTTCGCGATCATCGTCGACAATTCGGTCATTTCCGCGCCGAACATCAACGAACCGATCCTCGGCGGCAGCGCCACGATCAGCGGCGGCTTCACCGTCGATTCGGCCAACCAGCTGGCCATCGCGCTGCGTTCGGGCAAGCTGCCGGTCGACCTGACCGTCGTGCAGGAAAGCACCGTCAGCCCCGAACTGGGTGCCGATTCGATCAAGGCGGGCGTCACCGCCGCGATCATCGCGACCATCGCCGTCATCGTGTTCATGGTGATGACCTATGGCCGGTTCGGCATCTATTCGACCATCGCCGTCGTGCTGAACATCCTGATGATCATCGCGGTGATGGCGTTCCTGAACGCCACGCTGACGCTGCCCGGTATCGCCGGTTTCGTGCTGACCATCGGCACGGCGGTCGACGCCAACGTGCTGATCAACGAACGCATCCGCGAGGAACGGCGCCGTGGCCGCAGCGTGCTGCAGTCGCTCGAGCTGGGCTATAAGGAAGCGAGCCGCACGATCTTCGAGGCGAACGTGACCCACGCGATCGCGGGCGGGATCATGCTGATCCTCGGCTCCGGCCCGATCCGCGGCTTCGCAGTCGTGCTGCTGCTGGGCATCGCCAGCTCGGTGTTCACCGCCGTTACCTTCACGCGGATGCTGGTTGCCGGATGGATGCGCCGCAACCGTCCGACCGACATCACCATTTAAGGCCCAGCCGTCATGCGTCTCATCAAGCTGGTACCCGACAATACCAACATCCGCTTCGTCGCGGTGCGCAAGATCGCGTTCACCGTGACACTGATCCTCAGCATCCTGGCGGTCGGGCTGGTGTTCGTTCGCGGCCTCAACTTCGGCGTCGACTTCATGGGCGGCGTCGCCATCGAGGAAAAGTTCGCCACGCCGCCCGCGATCGACAAGGTCCGGGCGAGCATCGAGCGGCTGGGCGTCGGCGAACCCGCGATCCAGCAATTCGGCGATCCGACGATCGTGTCGATCCGCCTGCCGGTGCCCGAAGGCGATTCGGGCGCGACCGACCGCCTGGTCGAGCGGGTGAAGGCGACGCTGGCCGCCGAATTCCCCGGTGCGACCTTCAGCAACTATTCGACCGTGTCGGGCAAGGTGTCGGACGAGCTGGTCACCAACGGCATCCTCGCGGTCGTGCTGGCGATCGTCGGCATCGCGATCTTTTCGTGGTTCCGCTACGAATGGCAGTTCGGCGTGTCGACCGCGGTCGCCATCGTCCACGACGTGCTGATGACGCTGGGCTTCTTCGCGCTGTTCCGCGAACAGTTTGCGTTCGACCTGACCATCGTCGCCGCGGTGCTGACCATCATCGGCTATTCGATCAACGACAAGATGGTGATCGACGACCGTATCCGCGAAAACATGCGGAAGTATCGCAAGATGGAGATGCGCGAGCTGATCGACCTGTCGGTCAACGAAACGCTGCCGCGCACCGTCATGACCTCGTTGACCATCCTACTGGCGCTCACCGCGCTGATCGTGTTCGGCGGTCATGTGCTGCGCGGCTTCACCGCCGCGATGATCCTGGGCGTGATCGTCGGCACCTATTCGTCGATCTACGTGTCGTCGTCGCTGCTGATCACGCTGGGTCTCAAGCCCGGCGCGCCGGTGGGTGAGGGGACGGTCAAGGAACCCGTGCCGCAGAAGACGACGCGGTGAAGCTCGACCGGGTCCGCACGGGCGCCGGCCCGGTCGTATCGGGCCTGACCGCCGCCGGGTTTCGGGTGGATGACGGCATCTACCCGGCGCTGCTGATGACGCCGCAGCGTGCCGATCTGTGGGAGCCGCCGGCGTTCGACGCGCTCGACGCCGATGCATTGGCTGCGGTGCTGGCGATGCAGCCGGAGTTCCTGCTGCTCGGCACCGGCGCGACGCTGCGCCAGCCGCCGCGCGCGCTGGTCCGGCAACTCGACGCGATGGGGCTGGGGATCGAGGCGATGGACAGCCGCGCCGCCGCCCGCGCCTGGGGCGTGCTGCGCGACGAGGGGCGGCAGATCGCGGCGGCGTTCTACCCGCTTTGAGGGTGGGCGATAGGGGGACGCGGTAGTCCGGCACCCTGATCGCGCGCACGCTGATGGATCGGCGCGACCGTCAACCACAACCGTCACCCCGGACTTGATCCGGGGTCCCGCTTCTTCTTCGTGCGGCAAAAGAAGCGGGACCCCGGGTCAAGCCCGGGGTGACGAAGGGGCAGGTGCTGTTGATTGGCGAACGAACGGCGTCCGTTAAATTCACCGCCGAGCTGCCACCAACCCCAGCAAATGCTCGCACAGTTCCAGCGCGTTGCGCTCCCAGCTAAACGCCTCGACCACCGTCTGCGTCGCCTGGCGGTCGACCGGCTGCGACAGGATCGCCGCGATCCCCTGCGCAAAGGCGCTCGCGTCGCGCGCCACGATTCGTCCGGCGGCGGGCGCCGTCACGACCTCCCGCGCGGCGCCGGCATCGGGAATGACGATCGGCGTGCCGCTGGCCAGCGCCTCGACCCAGGCATTCGCCAGCCCTTCCGACGACGACGCCAGCGCCATCACATCGGCCGCCGCCAGCAGGTCGGGCAGGTCGCCATGCGGCATCGCCCCGCACAGCCGGACCCGATCGGCGATGCCCAGTTCCGCAATCCGCGCCGCCAGCGCCGCCTGATCCGGCCCGCCGCCGACGATCCACAGCCCGACGCCCGGCAGCGCCGCCACCGCCTCCAGCACGATGCGATGCCCCTTGCGCGGGATCAGCGCGCCCAGCGACACGACCAGCGGTCCGGTGATGCCCAGCCGCTCACGGGCGGTGGCGCGGTCGATCGTGCCGAAGCGGCTGCGGTCGATCCCGGTGCGATGGACGCGCACCGGCCGGTCGATCCCGGCGGCGGCGATGTCGTCGGCCATCGATTGCGACACCGCCAGCAGCCCATCGGCGGCTCGTCCCGCGGCGCGGACCTGCGCGGCGGTGGCCGGTGCATGGCCCCAGTGATGGATATCCGCCCCGCGTGCCTTGATCGATACCGGCACGCCGAAGTGCCGGCCCAGTTCGACGGCGGCGGGGCCGTCGGGGAAGAAGAATTCCGCGTCGATGACGTCGAACGGAAAGGTATCGCGCAGTCGCGTCAGATGGGGACCAAGTCGCCGGACCAGCGCCGCGACATGAAACCGCCCCTGTGTCGCGGGCAGGTTGAGGAAGCGTGGCCGGTCGACGGGCAATCCTTTCCAACCCTCCCGTTCCGGCAACCGCGAGAGCGCGCGATAGGTCGGGTGGAGCGCGAGCGGGAAGGGTGGCAGGCCCAGCGGGGCGACGACATGGACCGCCACATCGTCGAGCGCTGCCAGCCCCAGCGTCTGCCGTTCGACGAACACGCCGAAATTGGGCCGTACCGCATCGGGGAACAGGGTGGCGAGGGTCAGGACGCGTAACATCGCCGCATCCTGTAGCGCGAAAAGGGTGAAGGCTTCGCGAAAACGACGATCCGCGCTGACCCCGAACGGATAAGGCCCCCAAGAGGTCGTCGCCGGGGTTCCGCCTGCCTTCCGACATTGCAGAAGAAGCGGGACCCCGGATCAAGTCCGGAGTGACGGGGAGGGGGCGGATCTCCCCCTCCCGATCTTCATGCCGTCAGAGTATGCTCCAGCGTGATCTCGGCATTGAGCAGCTTCGAAATCGGGCAGCCGGCCTTGGCACCCGCCGCGATCTCCTCGAACTTCGCCTGATCGATGCCCGGCACGTTGGCGGTCAGCGTCAGCGCCGACTTGCTGACCTTGAACCCGTCGCCATCCTTGTCGAGCGTGACCTTGGCGGTCGTCTCCAGCGTGCCGTCGGTGAAGCCCGCGCCGGCCAGCGCGAAGCTCAGCGCCATGGTGAAGCAGCTGGCATGGGCGGCGGCGATAAGCTCCTCGGGGTTGGTGCCCTTGCCGTCCTCGAAACGGGTGTTGAAGCCATATTGCTGGTCGGACAGCACGCCCGACTGGGTCGATACGTGGCCCTTGCCGTCCTTGCCGAGACCTTCGTAGCGGGCGGATGCACTGCGGATCATGCGGAAACCTTTGCCAATGAAAAAGGGGCAGGCCCGTCGCCGGACCCGCCCCTTCAGAATTCGTCAAACCGTATATGGTTCAACGGCAACGGCCACGGCTGCCGCTGCGCTCGATCTCGCGACCGGCCAGCGCGCCCGCGCCGGCGCCGAGCAGCGTGCCGAGCGTACGGTCGCCGCGGGTGTCGATCGTGCGACCGACCAGCGCGCCGGCGACGCCGCCGACGACCAGACCGGTGGTGCCGTTCTCACGGCGGCAATAGCGACGACCGTCACGACCGCGCCATTCGCGATACTTGTAGCGACGCTGTGCCTCCGCTTCGGTCTTGCCGACCGAAATGCCGTGCTTCGAGAAGGTCGGGCCGACGGGAGCCAGCAGCGAGGCAGCGGCGAGCGCCATCATGATGTTGCGCGTGGGATTCTTCCTTTCGTCCGTATTCCTGACTTGGCCCTTTAACGCATCCCCGGCATGACGGTTTCATGAACGAAACGACAGGCTTGCGTTCAGGTTCGGGGCAGGGGTGACGACAGCGGATAGCGGACGACGGGTTCATACCATGCGCCGTCCGGGGCCAGGTGGCTTTCGTACAGGACCAGATGGTCGAAGCGCATCGGTGGCGACCGCAGCCCGCCCTGTTCGGCAAGGAACGCATCGACCGGTCCCGACCCGCAATTGAGTCGGGCGAGCGTGATGTGCGGCAGGAACGCTCGCCCCTCGAGCGGTAGCCCCAGGCGGACGAGGGCATGGTCGACCTTGCAATGCAGCGCCGCGACCGCGTCCTGCGGGGTGACGCCGGCCCAGAGCGCCCGACCGCGCGACCCGGTATCGAACCGCCCGACTCCGGACAGCGCCAGGTCGAGCGCGGGGGCGTGGACCGCCTGCAACGCGGTGGCGATATCCTCCGCCATCGGCCGCTCGACCTCGCCGATATAGCGGAGCGTGACGTGGAGCTGATCCTCGTCCTGCCACCGCGCGCCGTCGACGCCGTCCATGATGTCGAGCAATTTCCGGCGCATGGGCGGGGGTGGGCGAAGTGCTACGAACAGCCGGTGCAAGCGGATTCTCCTCGGGGCCGTAACAAAGTGTTGCTGGCGGCGTTTGCCTTGAATTCGTGCGTTATGCAGACGATATTTCGACCATCCGGCATGTGTGCCGGGAAGAGGAGTTTACAATGGCGAACTGGTCCGATCCCCGGACGACGGCCGCACCGATTACCCGTAACCGTACCACCGACATGGCGCGGGATGCGGGGCTGCGGTCCTACATGCTCTCGGTGTACAACTACATGGCTTCGGGCGTGCTGTTGACCGGCATCGTCGCGCTGTTGTTCTCGTGGGGTGGTGACACCTCGCCGGCGGCGGCCGTGTTCTACCAGCCGGGGCTGCTCAAATACCTCATCATCTTCTCGCCCCTGATCTTCGTGATGGTGCTGGGCTTCGGCATCAACCGCCTGTCGACCGGCGCGGCGCAGGGGCTGTTCTGGGCGTTCGCGGCGATCATGGGTCTGTCGATGTCGACGATCTTCCTGCGCTATACCGGGCCGTCGATCGCGCTGACCTTCTTCGCGACCGCCACCGCGTTCCTGTCGCTCAGCCTCTATGGCTACACGACCAAGCGTGACTTGACCGGGTTCGGCACGTTCCTGATCATGGGCGTCGTCGGCCTGATCGTGGCGTCGCTGCTGAACCTGTTCTTCCAGTCGGGCATGTTCAGCTTGGTCATCAGCGCGGTCGGCGTGCTGCTGTTCGCCGGTCTGACCGCCTATGACACGCAGCGGATCAAGGCGATGTATTTCCAGGTCGCCGGCACCGATTTCGCGGGCAAGGCTGTCATCATGGGTGCCCTGTCGCTGTATCTCGACTTCGTGAACATGTTCCAGTTCCTGTTGTCGTTCCTCGGCAACCGCGACTGATCCCAAGGTTCTCGGCAACAATCGCGAAGGCCCGGCAGGCGACTGCCGGGCCTTTTCGTTTGCGCGGAACGCCGGGCGCGGTCGTTTCGTTGGAGCGGGGAAGGAGTGAGGGACATGACCAACGACATCAACGGTATCGACGACAAGGCGCTGGATTCGCTGTCGGTCGCCCCCGACGGGCGGGAGAGCGAAGCGAAGACCCCGGCACAGGGCGATGCCGGCGACGTGACCGGCGACCTCGACGACGCCGATGCCCGGCTCGATCGCGGGCTGGACGAATCGATGGATGCATCGGACCCGATCTCCGCGACGGTGCCGGGCAGCGACGGTCCGGCGCCGTCGTCGGGCTATGACGAGGAACAGGAAGCCAAGCTCGCCGGTAACGACTGACGCCCACGCTAACGGTACGGTTCGGGCGGCGTGTCGGGTGGTCCCGATGCGCCGCCCTTGGTATGAGGGGGGCCATGACGACCCAACGCCTGTTCCGTACCCTGCTGCGCGGTCTCGCGCTGTTGCTGCTGGCGATGGGCAGCGTCGTCCCGGCACAGGCGGCGGTGACGATCACCTTCTGGTCGCAGGAATTCGGGCAGAATTTTCCCCATGCCTTCTTCACCTTTTCGGGTGCGCCCGATGCCGGTGGGTCGGCGGTGAACGAAAGCTATGGCTTTACCGCAAAGGCGATCACGCCGGCGTTGCTGATGGGGTCGGTCGGCGGCATGATCGATCGGCCCAAGCCGTCCTATATCGCCAAGAGCAACGCGCATTTCTCGGTCGTGCTGACCGACGCGCAATATGCATCGATCCGTTCGCTGATCGACGAATGGGGCGAGAAGGGCGATTCGCACTATAATCTCAACCGCCGCAACTGCGTGCATTTCGTCGCCGAAGCCGCGCGGCGCTCGGGGCTGAGCGTGGTCGAGGACAAGAAGCTGATGAAGAAGCTGCGCTCCTTCATCCAGTCGGTCGAACAGGCCAATGCCGGCCGGGTCACGGTGATCGAGATGCCGGCCAAGGCCTATTTCGCTACCCTGCCGCCACCGGCCGCCGCCAATGACAATGTGCCGGCGGTCGACGCGGCGACCGTCCCGCACTGACCGACGCGTCACCTCTTTTCGAAGCGGCGCATTTGCGGCAGTCGTGCGACGAGTTTGCAGCGGGAGACACGGGATGCGGCGTTGGACGACGGTCATGCTGGCGATGCTGGCCGGATGCAGCCAGGGTGACGACGCGGCGACGTCGGTCAACCTGACCCAGTCGGACGAACCGGTCCTGCCAAGCCCCACGCCGACGCCCGAGGCGCTGGTGACCATCCCGACCCGCTTCGTCGGTACATGGGATAGCGACGGCACCGCCTGTGCCGCGACGACCCCCGGCGCCAACCGCACCGTCATCGCCGCCAATGCGCTGCGCATCGGCGACCGTGATCTGCCGACCCGCGCGATCACGGCGGCCGAGGCCGGCGCGGTCGATGTCGACGTGATCGGCGACCGGAGCGGCATCACCGAACAGCGGCGCTATCGCCTGGCGCTGGGCAGCGGTGGCAATCTGGGACTGACCGGGGTCGATGGCCCGGCGCGCCTCGTCCGCTGCGATGCGCCGGCGGGGGCAGAGGCGGCGGCGCGCAACGCGATCGCGCTGAGCCTCGCCCCTGACGGGTTGCAGACGGTGGCCGGGGCCAGCAGCCGCGCGCTGTCGTTCGGCGCGCCCGCCGACATCGTGCTGCGCGTGGTCGAGGCGGCAACTCAGACGCTGCCCGAGGGATCGCGCAACGCCGATTGCGGCGAAGGTCCGCTGGACATCGCCACCTATCCGCGCATCGCGGTGTATTTCCAGGAGGGCCGCTTCGTCGGGTGGTCGGCGCGCGGACGCGGGCTGACGACGATGGGCGGCGTCGGCATCGGCTCGAAGCGCGCCGATGTCGAATCGGTGATCGACGCGCCGGTCGAGGAAACGAGCCTGGGTCGCGAATTCAGCAGCGGCGGCCTGTCGGGGCTGTACGACGCCAAGGACAATGTCAGCGCGCTATGGGCGGGCAGCACCTGCATCGCCCGGTGATCGACGACGCGACGCCGGACGATGCCGCAGCGGTCGTCGCGCTGTGGCACGCCTGCGCCCTGACCCGGCCGTGGAACGATCCTGCCGCCGATTTCGCGCGGGCGCTTGCGGGGGAAAGCTCGACCATCCTCGTCGCCCGGCACGACGGGATACCGGTCGGCAGCGTGATGGTCGGGCAGGACGGGCATCGCGGCTGGGTCTATTATCTGGCGGTCCGACCGGCGTTGCAGGGGCAGGGGATCGGCACCGCGCTGTTCCACGCGGCCGAACATTGGCTGTGCGCCCGATCGGTCCCCAAGGTCCAGTTGATGGTGCGTGAGGACAATGCGGGGGCGCTGGCATTTTACCGGCGGCTGGGGCTCGAGCGGCAGGCGGTGGTCGTGCTCGGTCGATTTCTAGGCGATGCGACATAGTTGCAATAGCAAAGTTACTGATAGTCACTTGCAAAAGCGATAAGCCCGGCGTAGCGGCACGCGAAACATCACAGGGAATGTTTCGCAATGTCGCCTTTCGCCGTCCTTCTTGCCGCAACCGCGCTGACCCCGACTCCCGCTGCCTCCGACGATCCGCAGCAGCGTGCCGAGGAAATCGTCGTCACCGGCACCCGGACCGAAGGGAGCGACGACTATGCGGTCAAGGCGCAGAGCACCGCGACCCGCCTGCCGCTGTCGCTGCGCGAAACGCCGCAATCGGTCAGCGTGGTGACCCGCGCGCACATCGAGGATTTCCAGCTCAACGACATCAACGCGCTGCTGGCGACCGTTCCGGGCGTGAACGTGCAGGCACAGGAAACCGACCGCTTCTATTATTCGGCGCGCGGCTTCGACATCCAGACGTTCCAGGTCGACGGCGTCGGCCTGCCATTCCCGTTCGGCATCCAGAACGGGTCGATCGACACCGCGATGTACGACCGGATCGAGGTGGTGCGCGGCGCGCCGGGGCTGTTGTCGTCGACCGGCAATCCGTCGGCGGTGATCAACTTCATCCGCAAGCGCCCGACCCGCGACCTCGCCGCCTCGGCCAGCGTGCAATATGGCTCGTTCGACAATCTGCGGCTCGACGGCGATCTCAGCGTGCCGCTGACCCGCAGTGGATCGGTCCGCGCCCGCGCGGTCGGATCGTATCTCGACACCGACAGCTATCTCGACCGCTACGGCCTGACCCGCTGGACCGGCTATGGCATCGCCGAGGCGGACCTCGGCCCCGATACCGTCGTCAGCGCCGGCTATGGCCATCAGAATCACAAGAGCCGCGCGGCGATGTGGGGCGCCCTGCCGCTCTATTACAGCGACGGCAGCCGGATCGATTATGCCCGCTCGACCAACAGCTCGCCCGACTGGTCGAGCTTCAACGTGACCGACCGTCAAATCTTCGGTGACGTGACCCACCGCTTCGGCAACTGGACCGCCAGGCTGTCGGTCCAGCGCCGCGCGATCGACGAGGACGACAAGCTGTTCTACGTCTATGGGGAGCAACTGCCCAACGAGATCAACGGTGCGCCGGATCGCGCGACCGGCCTCGGCATCGTCAGCTATCCCGGCAAGTTCCGGTCGTTCGCCCGCAACCTGACGATCGACGGCAATGTCAGCGGCACCGTGTCGCTATTCGGTCGGTCGCATGACGTGATGTTCGGCGCGAACCGGTCGGCGCAGCGCTACACGCAGGATTCGGCCTATGATTTCGCGGCGATCGGCGTGTCGTTGCCGTTGTTCAGCGGGTTCGACGGCTCGTTCCCCGAACCGAATTTCCCGGCGTTCGACCGCAGCCTCGACACGCATCTGCGGCGTGAGACGGTCTATGGCCTGATCCGGCTGAACCCCGCCGATCCGCTCAAGATCATGGTCGGGGCCAACGCCACCCGCGCGTTCAGCGAGGGCGTGTCCTATACCGCGCCGACCAATTACGACCGCGCGCGCTTCCTGCCGTTCGTCGGGGCGACCTATGACCTGACCGGCACGATCAGCGCCTATGCGAGCTTCGCAACGATCTTCAACCCGCAGACCCAGACCGACGTCAATCGCCGCCTGATCGATCCGATCGAGGGCGACAATATCGAGGCCGGGGTGAAGGGCGAATGGCTGGGCGGCCGGCTGAACGCCAGCGTCGCGCTGTTCCAGGCGCGGCAGAAGAATACCGCCGAAGCCGCCGGTTTCGATCCGACGATCGGTCAGACCCTTTATCGCGGCGTCGACGCCACCTCACGCGGGATCGAGCTGGAGGTCAGCGGACAGATCGCACCGGGGCTGCAGGCGACCGGCGGCTTCACCGCGATGCGCATCCGTGGCAACGACGACCAGCCGGTGCGCACCTTCGTGCCGCGCAACACCGGGCGGCTGAACATCGTGTGGCAGCCGCAGGTGTTGCCTGCGCTCAAGGTCGGCGCGTCAAGCCAGTACCAGAGCCGCATGTACCTCGAACCCGGCGTCACCGCGACCACGGGACAGCCGGTGCGGATCACGCAGGACGGCTATGCCACGGTCGATCTGATGGCGCGCTACGAACTGACGCCGCGCCTGTCGCTGGGCGTCAATGTCCGCAACGTCAACGATGCCAAGGCGCTGAGCGCGATCAATTTCGACCAGGGATATTTCATCGCCCCGCGCACGGTGCTGGGCACGGTGCGGGTCAGCTATTGACGTGAAAAGGGGGCGGTGGTGCCGCCCCCCCCTATGTACGCCCGTTCGGTTCGAGCAGCTTCGAGCTTGTCGAGAAGCGTCCGTCGAGAACGCCTGTCCAGCGGAACCCCGTTCTCGATACGCGCTCTCGACAGGCTCGATCGCTACTCGAACCGAACGGGGTGGGTAGGGTAGGTAGGGATCACCCCACGAACGCCCGCTCGATCACATAATCGCCCGGCTTCGCATTCGACCCTTCCTCGAACCCCAGTCCTTCCAGATATTCCGAGAAATCCCGGATCATTTCGGTCGATCCGCACAGCATGATGCGGTCGGTCGCCGGGTCGAACGCCTGCGCGCCGCCGATCCGTGCGCTGAACAGCGTGCCGTTCTCGACCAGCGCGTCGATACGGCCAGTAGTGTGGAATTCCTCGCGCGTGACCGTGGGCACATAGGTGAACTGCGCCGCCGCCTGATCCTCGACCAGCGGATCGCCCGACAGGTACGATTCCAGCGTCGTGCGGAACGCGAGGTCGGACACGCGGCGCACCGAATGGACGACGACGATCGACGAATACATCTCATACACGTCCGGGTCGCGGATCAGCGACAGGAACGGGGCAAGGCCGGTGCCGGTCGACAGCATGAACAGCCGCTCACCCGGCTTCAGCGCGTCGGTGACCAACGTGCCCGTGGGCTTCTTGCCGAGGAAGATCTCGTCGCCCGGCACGATCTGCTGCAGCTTCGACGTCAGCGGGCCGTCCGGCACCTTGATCGACAGGAACTCCAGTTCCTCGGCATAGGCCGGGCTGGCGATCGAATAGGCGCGCAGCAACGGCTTGCCGTTGTCGCCGGGCAGGCCGATCATCACGAACTCGCCCGACCGGAAGCGGAAGCTGGGCGGGCGGGTGATCGTGAAGCTGAAGAGATGCTCGTTCCAATGGCGCACCGAACGCACGCGCTCGACGCTCAGCGCGTTGGTGGGTTCGAGGCCGTGGACGACGGCGGTGCGGTCGGTCATCGATAATCCTTACGTCCTGACGTTGGTCCCCGGCGGCAGCCCGACCTGTCCGAGCATTGCCGCCGTCCGGGCCAGCGCGCAAAAAGTGGGGGCGATCGCCTCTTCGGCGACCAGCAGCGAAAGCGTGGTCCGCGCCTTCGCATCGCGTCCCGTTACGAGATCGCGCGCCAAGGTCAAGAGAACCGATTCATCGTCGGTCACAAGCCCGCATTTACAATTGATCTGGATCGGTACGCGGGCATGGGTCGACAGCTGGGTCATCCACCCGTCGAAATCGCCGAGCGCGTCGAGCGCACCCGATTGGGCGAAGCGCGCCGCCAGCAGCGCGGAGGGACATTGGCAGGCGCTGCGTGCCGCCACCCACAACCGGATCGCATCGATCAGGAAGCGGTCGCCGGGGGACAGGACCGATACCGGCCGGTCGATCAGATCGTACATAGAGCCTCGCTATTGATACTCATTCGCAAGGGCTATCGCGGATCGGACGGGTCGTCAATGGGGTCGCTGCGGTTCGAGCGCGGGCGCGATGCGGCCGGTCGATTTCGCGAAAAATGCGTGAATCTTAAACGCGATGTTCAGCATTTCGCGGCAAAACCGGGCGGAATGGGTCGGTCGAGGGGGATGCATGTTGCAGTTGAAGGTCCGGGGGCGGATCAATCTGATCGGGGTGGTCGCCGCGCTGGGACTCATCACGCTGCTGTGCATCAGCCTTTTCCACCTGTCCTCGGTCACGCACCGCGACATCGAACGCAGCACGCGACAGGCGGTGGAGGCGGCACGATCGGTCGTCGTCCATTATCATGACGAGGAAGTCGCCGGGCGCATGACCCAGGCCGAAGCGCAGCGCGCGGCGCTCGGCACGCTCAAGACCATGCGCTATGACGGCACCGAATATTTCTGGGTCAACGACCTGCATCCCACGATGCTGATGCATCCGACCAAGCCCGAAATGAACGGCACCGACCTCAACAATTATCGCGACGCGACCGGCCGGACCCATTTCGTCGAGATGGCGCAGATCGTGAAGACCAAGGGCGCGGGCTTCCTCAGCTATCACTGGAGCAAGCCGGGGCAGAAGGAAGCGCAGCCGAAACTCTCCTATGTCGCGGGCTTCGCGCCATGGGGCTGGGTGATCGGGTCGGGGGTGTTCATCGACCGGATCAACGGCGCGATCTTCGATGCCGCCCTGTATCTCAGCGCGCTGGCGCTAGCGGTGCTGCTGCTGGTGGCGTTCTGCGCCTATCGCATCGGCCGGTCGATCTCGCTGCCGGTCGAGGCGGTGGCGGGGCGGATGCGGTCGCTGGCGGCGGGGGACACCGCTTCGGCCATTCCCGGCCGCGACCGGCATGACGAGGTGGGCGAGATGGCCCAGGCGCTCGAAACCTTCCGCGACACCGCGATCGTCGCTGCCGAACGCGAGGCGGAACAACAGCGCGTGGTCGAAGTCGTCGGCGGCGCGCTGGCCGCGCTGGCAAAGGGGCATCTGGACGCACGGATCGGCGATTCGCTGACCGGATCGTTCCGTAAGCTGGGCAGCGATTTCGATTCGGCGATGGGCGCGCTCAACGATGCGATGCGCGCGGTGGTGGCGTCGACCGGCGGCATCCGCGACGGCGCGTCGGACATCAGCAGCGCATCGGACGACCTGTCGCGCCGCACCGAACAGCAGGCGGCGAGCCTCGAGGAAACGGCGGCGGCGCTCGACGAGATCACCGCGACCGTGCGCAGCACCGCCACCGGTGCGGCGCAGGCCAATGTGACGATGGCGGCGACCCGCGGCGATGCCGAGGAAGGCGTCCGCATCGTGCGCCAGGCGGTCGAGGCGATGGGCGGGATCAAGCGCGCGTCGGACGAAATCGCCGACATCATCTCGGTCATCGACGGCATCGCGTTCCAGACCAACCTCCTCGCGCTCAACGCCGGGGTCGAGGCGGCGCGGGCGGGCGACGCGGGCAAGGGCTTCGCGGTGGTCGCCTCCGAAGTCCGCGCGCTGGCACAGCGGTCGGCCAATGCCGCCAGCGACGTGAAGAGCCGCATCCTCGCCAGCGGCAACCAGGTCGAGATCGGCGTCGACCTGGTCGGCGAAACCGGCGAGGCGCTGGAGCGGATCGTCGGCCGCATCGCCGAGATCGCCGGGCTGGTCGCGACGATCGCCAAGGGCGCGGACGAACAGTCGTCGGGCCTGCAACAGGTCAATATCGCGGTCAGCGAGATGGATTCGGTGACGCAGCAGAATGCGGCGATGGTCGAGGAAAGCACCGCCGCCGCCCGTGGCCTCGCCGATCAGGCGGCAGCCCTCGCCCAGCATGTCGACCGCTTCCAGCTATCGGCCGAGGCCCGCCGCACGCTCCCCTTCCGCGCGGCGGCGTGAGGTTCCGTAGCATGATCGAGTCGTCACCCCGGGCTTGACCCGGGGTCCCGCTTCTGCCGAACCCGGCGCCACCCTGTCTTTCCGTCACAGAACCGCTATGCGCCATCCGTCCTCCTGCGCAACCGATGGCAACCCGATGACCCTTACCCTCTACGGCATCCCCCATTGCGAGGGATCTGTCAGGTTGTACGTAGAAGTCGTGAGCGGCAGCCATGTTTGTAATTGAAGATGAGTGGCACGCCGAGTGGATCGGCGAATTTGTCGATATGGCAGATGCGTATGGGCAACTGCGCCGCCTCGCTTCGCTTCCTTGGAATAAACTTCCCAATCGCTGCCCTTGCACGAGTTGGCTCACCTGCGAACGACGCTATCGGTTGATCGAATTCGACACTACTGCCGAGCCGTGGAGGACTGTCTTGAGCTGCCCCCTTCTGAGTGGTCCATCGACTATGACAGTCTGGATCAAGGAAGGGACGACGCATGCCTGCCAAGAAGCACAAGCCTGAGGAGATCATCGGGAAGCTGCGTGAGGTCGAGATCATGC